>DEUU01000375.1 GCA_002362735.1 Dehalococcoidia bacterium UBA3254 | reverse complement strand
CTCGTTGTGCCAGCAGAGCCGAAATACTTCCATCTTTAGCTGCAAATCCGGCCCCTAATCTCAGAGTTAAGGCTCCGTCAATGACGCACTGTCCATTACCCGCGCACTGTTCGTAAGCAATGCCCATCGCATTTGCCATTTGCTCTTCGTTAAGGTGAAGGATCCTGCCAGCGGTGGCGGCGGCGGCGAAATATCCATAAAGGCTGGTGGGATCCCAGCCGGCCTTCTGATAAGGCATGCCGGGTGTATGTGCGGCTCCCAGTCGGCACATGAGATCAGTGCCTAGAACAGTTGCTGTTATTAATTCCAGTCCGCTCATTCCTCCTGCATATTCGGCGACAGCAAAGCATGTCGGTATTACCACTACTCCGGGATGTACTACTGATTTTTCATGAGTATCGTCAAAATCCAGAGCATGCGCCATGGTGGCATTTAAAGCTCCGGCAAAAGGAGCCGGAACTTTTACTCCGTACGAAATAACGCTGCTTTGCTTTTTGCCGCCCCAATCTAAAACTGTGGCCAGTAATTCCGTGACTCCCGGTTGACGCGACCCAGCTAATGCCGTGGCAAGTGTGTCGAGGACTGATCTTTTCGCTGCTTCTCTGGTTTCATCAGAAAGAGAATCAGAGGTTGTGGAAACAAAAATTCGGTTGATCTTTAAACCCGCATCCATGAGACTCCCTCGACGATTCGAGTATCGATCAATATCTTGTATTCAAATTGAATTCAAAGTTCTGAACGTAACTCTGATTGCCCTGGTTATTTTAATAATTCCATGATATGGGCAACTTTTACCGGGACTTTGTTCCGTGTCAGGCTGTCAATTAACTGGATTTCACATCCAGGACAACTACTTACCACAATGTCGGCACCAGTAGATTTGATGGCAGCAGCTTTTCTGTCGGCAATTTTTTGGGATAGATCGTAATAATAGATGCTGAAAGACCCTGCCATTCCACAACATCTATCGGCATCAGGCATTTCAATATATTGGATTCCGGACATTGATTTCAGAATCTGACGAGGTTGGTCCCTTACTCCCAGATGGCGAACCAGATGGCATGGATCATGCCAGGTTACTTTCTTTCCTTCAAACTCAGGAGCAATTTGATAAGCTGACGGAGGAAGTTTCAGTACATCTACCAGGAATTGTGAGATATCTTTGATTTTTTTGCCAAATATTTTGTATGATTCGCTGCGTTCCGGAGTGTCAGCCAGAAACTTCTCATAATCTATCAGCGACGAAGCGCAGGTAGCACAGTCGGTAATGATATAATCCAAATTTTTAAATGCTTTAATATTGGAATCCGCCATCTTTCTTCCTGTTTTAAAATCTCCTGCTCCAAGAAATACAGGAGCTCCGCAGCATCCTTGCTCTCTGGGTACGATGACTTCCACCCCATGGCGGGTTAAAAAGCTGATAATATGCTTACCAACCTCAGGGAAGACAAAGTCAGTCATGCAGCCTGTGAAATAGCCCACTTTCAGTCGAGTTTCAATGCCTTCCGGAGGCTTGTTTACCACAGGCACATCTTGTCTGAGAAAGCGGGGAGCTATCTGGGGGATATTTCTACCTTTCCCTAACCCTGAGAGAAACATCGGCAGGTGCCTGATGGTGCCCTGGGTCTTTGGCAAAAACAATCCCTGAAACCAGGAGGCGCCCCGAACTACATTTCCGAATAATATACGGCGCGGCAAGACTGATCGATAGATTAAGCTGTAAGGAAACTTCAGGCCTTTGGCATTGACCAGATCAGCCCTGGCTGCTACGATGACATTCGGAATATTTGTTTTAGCCGGACAATTGGCGGTGCAGGTCTTACAGAGAGTACACTTGTTAATCCGCTCAGCGTATTCCTTTGTGTATTGAAGATCGCCTGCCAGCAATCCCCGGATGATCATATTTTTGCCCCTGGCAACGGAGGGTTCTTTTTTTTCTTCCTGGTATACCGGGCACCAGAACGTACAAAATCCACATTTCATGCACTGGCCGAGATCTTGCTCAAATCTCTTTACTTCCTGAAATTCAGACCTAGTTCCCAAGCGTTTCCTCTTCCTCCGTCCAGATTTTTCCGGGATTCAGAATATTATTGGGATCGAAAGACCGCTTTATCTTTTTCAAGGCTTCATAATCTCCATTGGTCATTTGAATGGTGCGGTATTCGGCTTTGTGCCTCATCGGGACGGCTCCGTAACGCTCCATCGCGGTTTTAAACATCTTCTGGTAGTTGTTTCTTACTTCATTGATCTTTTTTTCATCATTGGGATCCGGGAAGCAAAAGATACGGAAAAACATCGAGCGGCCGTTGTCAAAGGGCTGAGAATAATAACAGACGGGCATTACGCCCACTTTGGTGAATTCTTCAACCGCATATTTCTCCATTTGTTTGACCTGGGCGGGTTCAGTTAACATAATCCATACCATATAACGGCCAAGGCCGAAGAACGTGGGCTCTATCTGATGATATTTGGCGTACAGAATATCCCAGCCCAGCTTGGCTACCGGCATCAGTTTATCCACTTCCGCATCGGTCAGGGCTTTGCCGTGATGTTTTTGGGCTACTTTGGCAATGACCTTTTCATGGGCGACCATCGTTTCCTCATAACCGGACAGGAAAGAGGTAACCACGCAATAGGGTTTGCCTTTCGGCGGTACCCGGGGATCTCCTTTGAGTTCCGGGGGAACCACGGTCCCCGGTTTGGAGACATCCACGGCAAAGGTATCGTAAAGCTGCCAGTTCCAGA
>DEUU01000303.1 GCA_002362735.1 Dehalococcoidia bacterium UBA3254 | reverse complement strand
GTTTCCCATTCTAAGTTTGGATTCTTTTTGAGGGCTTCTTCGGATGTAGTTAGAGATTCATTATAGGCCTCGAGGGCCTCATTATATCTACCTAAACTACTTAGGGCATCTCCTTTAGCAATCCAGAATACAGGCTTCCGCTGATCTATCTGAATAGCTTTGTCATAAGCCTGGACAGCATCGTCGTACAAACCCATACTATTAAAAAGCTGGCCTTTGCCATACCAGGCCGCGCCGAGTTGAGGATCGATCTCTAAAGCTTTGTTGAATGCATTGAGAGATTCGTCATACTTACCCTGTGTTTGGAAAATTGATCCCTTAGTATACCAGATTCCTGCCTGTTGCGGATTTGTCTCTAGTGCTTTATCGTAAACTTTTATAGCTTCGTCATACTTGCCAAGGAGGTTTAGTGCAAAGCCTTTGCTAATCAGTGCATCGGTGAGTCGTGGATTAGTCTCAAGAGCCTCGTCAAAAGCATTTATGGCTTCATTGTATTTGGACTGTTTACAGAAAGCATAACCCTTTCCAGACCAAGCATTAGCTAGTTTCGGTCTAATTCTCAAAGCTTCATCATAAGCATTTATTGCCTCATCGTATTTACCTAAGCCAAAGAATGCAAGGCCTTTATCCATCCAGGCCCATTCTAAGTTGGGATTAATTGCAAGGATCTCTTCTGAGGCTACGATAGAATTTTCAAAAACCTGTTTCGCCTCGTCATGCCTGCCCAGAGCGCTAAGTGGAAGAGCTTTAGCACTCCAGGCCGCCGCAAGATGAGGATTAATCTTTAAGGCTTCGTCATAAGCCTTTATAGCTTCATTGTACCTATGTAGGCTATTAAATACTAATCCTTTGCCCGTCCATGCTTCGATAAGTTGCGGATTTATTTCCAAAGCTTCATCGTAAGCCCTTATAGCCTCATCATATTTACCTAAGTTTCCTAATGCAAAGCCCTTGTATACCAATGCCTCACCATACTGTGGATTGATCTCCAGCGCTTTATCGAAATTTTCTATGGCCTTTTCATACTCTCCTTTATATAAAGATAATGTAAAGCCTTTATTATTTAATGCTACCAAACACGTAGGGTAGATTTCTAGAGCCTTATCCCAAGCTTGAATAGCTTCATCATATTTCGATAAATTAATGAGAGCTAAGCCCTTATCGATCAAGATATATGACTCAGTCTTATTAAAGATGTCACCAGGGAGTCTTTGCACTGTTTTTTCAAATTGAGGCCTTACAGGTATGATAATAGCACTTTTGGCAGGCCAATATATACCTCCGGGATGGTTTGCACTCCAATCTAGATTCAACCACACATTTCCGTTTTCTTCTTCTGAAATATTATAATAAATTTCATCTGTTGCATACTTCTTCTTAAGCCATTCTTTGATCAATTCAATTTGTTCTCTATCTGTGCTGAGACTTCCCAAATATACTTCTGCATATGCATGGCCTGCTGCCTTATTTGCATTTCCATTGTAGGCTAATGTGATTCTAGTGGTACCACCTATTGCTTCAATTAGGGAAGATATTGCGATGGCGAAATCATCACAGTCACCTACACCAGATATATGATCTTGTCCTATCTTAAGAGTAAAATTGGCATAGCTATAATCCTCATCACCCCGCTTATCACTGACATAGCTCCAGCCATCTATTGGATAGCTTCCAATCTTAAGATATTGATAGATACAACAGATCTGTTCGATATTATGATCTCCAGGATATCTGGATGCAAGCATTTTTGCTTTATATTTAACATATTCATTTTCGGGCTCTATTAGAGTTTCGAAGATCTTAGGATTAAACTGCTTCTTCCTACTACTCTCTTTAATTTTAAGAATTTCATTGGACAATGGCGTTTTTTTGGGACATAAATTCATATGGAGAGGGGATTCATTGTTCACTAAATTAAGTTGAAATAATAAAGGTCCTGCTGGATTTTGATTGCTATTTCCTAAATCATGAGCTATATCCCCGGCTAAGCAAGATCCTATTGCAAGAATAGCGAGAATCCGGCTAAAACTCTGTAAGTGCATATACAAAGAGCATAGAATTTTTTTGTCCATTTAAAACCTTTGGTATGTACTTAACCTAAATGCCTAATTAAATTATTAAAAGAATTTCTAATTAATTAGGTATAATGAATTATCAGCTACGTAACTGGTGGATATCATTCAACTGGAGAATCCTTTGTGTCATAAAAAAACGAAAGATTCTTATCTAAATTAGTGCTATAAGCGATCATGTCCGGACAGAATTTCTTGTCGCATATTTATGATATTAAATGGAGCGGAATTTTATTTTTTTTCATAGTTACGTCTTTGGCACTTGGCACAGCAGATGCCGAAGTGATTGAAGTCTGCCCAGATGGTTGCGACTACTCCAGCATATCAGCCGGCATAACAGCTGCTAATCCTGGAGATACCGTCGAGGTCCAAAGCGGCAATTACGTGGAGAACGTGATTGTGAACAAGCCCGTAACGCTTCGCGGAGTGGACACCGGAAGCGGAAAGCCATTGATAGATGCCGATTATAACGAAAGCGGAATAAAGCTGATTGTGGATGGCATCATTTTAGAGGGATTTCGGGTAAATAACTCAGAAGGATTCAGGCCCGATATCTGGGCTGGCATCGAGGTATCTTCGAATAATAATACCCTGGCCAATAATACTCTAGCAGAGAACGAGCACGGCATTCTGGTGGAGGGCTTTGGCAACAATACTCTGATCGGAAATGAGGTTATAAATAATAAGTATGGAATAAAGATCAAGGGATGCAGTGAAAATAGTGTAATTGATAATTATCTTGGCGGCAATCGATATGGCATTCTCTTAATATCGGCCACAAACAACGATCTGCAGGGAAATGAAGCTGCCTCGGGGGATTATGGCATATTGCTCAGCTCATCCATGAATAACAAATTAAGAGCCAATTTCCTGCACGACAATGACTATAACTTCGGAGCAGGGGGCAAGAACGATATAGATGCCAGCAACTTTGTAGACACCAAGCCGATTTTTTACTGGATAGGCTTTACGAACGCCACCATTGACACATCCTCCAACGCAGGAATTATATATTGCCAGGATTGTGATAATATAAGCATAAAAGGGCTTTTGCTTAAGAAGAACATCTTCGGAATATATCTCTACAATACAACTCATTGCATCATAGAGAATACCAGCTTGACCAATAACTCCTATGGCATCCGGTTGGATGCATCGGATGAAATTACTATTAGAAATAACAGCATCACCGACAACAGCATTGATGGCATATCCCTGAGCGAATCGAATCGCAACCTCATTGAGGGAAATGAGCTTCGAGGAAATAAACAGACAGGGATTAACCTTAATTACTCCGATGATTCCATCATAAGGGCCAATAAGGCCTTTCTTAACAACCTGGGCCTGACCTTGGCCCTCTCTGGCTTTAACTCGATTTATGGGAACAATTTGAGCCAGAATGAAGAGGCTAACCTGCTTGTGCATGAATACAGCTATAACAACAGGATTGATATGAATAATTTAACGGAAAGCTCAGATGCAATCCGACTTGAATCCGCCTTGATGAATGAGATTACGCGCAATACAATCTATGATAATTATAACGGAATATATATATCAGGGGGTAACAAAAACAATATCTCAAGAAACACAATCAGCGACAATGAATTCGGCCTATCCTATGTCATATTCAGCGAATTTATCCAAAGCGATAACATATTGTTCAATAACTCGAAAAATATCATAGAGATTCCGCCTGGAACAACCAAATCCCCGCCGGGAGTATTTGGAGTAATACCAAGGGATCAAGAAGGAAAAAAAGTTGCAGTCTTAATAGATCCAACTCCGCTTAAAGCAATAGCATATTTGGGTACAGAATGCCTTGGGCCAAAGAAGACGATAGATTACTATCCGATGAACGATGATAAAGAATATTATGTTAAGATGCTCAAAGATGAAACCGTTGTCTTCGAGGTAACTTTTAAAGTTTCTGATTCAAAGGACCAGCTCATAACCATAAGGCCAGAAAAAAGTAATTAGGAAAAACGTTCATACTGATTTTGGAGGAAGCATTGCAGGAAGAGGAGAGCTGGAACTGGATAGATGAAGCATTGATGCGGGCGCCTTTGCCTTATCCAGTGATATCTTTATTCATAGGCATAATAATATATTTAATTTACGCATTTTTTTATTTTGATGTAATATTTCTGGAACCTTATTGGGATAATCGAGGTTTGACCTTTATTATGGTTAGTGCTGCAATTGCATATCAGATTGCAGGCATCAGGTTTTTATTGAAAAAGGTAAAAACTATATTTTTAGAATTTAGCTACCTGGACGAAAATGAGGCGACAACCATTTATGGTATCATGAAATATAAATTTAAAAAATCTTACTGGTATTATGTTCTATTACCCCTTGTGATACTCCCTTTTTATCTAATAGATTTTATAAGAGGATTAAGTATTAATGAGGTTCTTTTAAGTGAGTCCTCATATCATAAAGACTTTATTGAAATAGGATTGAAGAACCCCCAAATTGCCGAATTTATTGAAGCACAAAAGAATATCCTTATGGCTTATGACGTATATTCTAATTTGATAGGAATCTTTTTCCTGATCTTACTTTCAACAATTGTTTGGATCATATTTAGTACGACGTGGGGACTAAGCGATGTAGGAATGAAATACTCTAATATCAATGCCAATATATCTATATTTAGTTTAAATGCTATTATGATCGATATCAGAAGTGATATTCTAAAAATAATTGCCTATTATTTCATATGCATCGCTATGGCAATATTAAGCTATCCTTTCAAGGGATACCTTACATTCGAGGTTGCATTTTTATTAATTCTACTTCTACTGGGCGTAATGTTATTTCTTGTTGGAATTGAAGCCATTCAGAGCATTATGAAAGCTCAGGCAAAATTCGAGCTAGATGAAATAAACGAGAAGAGTAAAAAATCCGCTCAAAAACTTATTTCGATTGCATCCGAGGAAGATTATAGCGATAAAGAAGCAAAAATAAAATCAATATCCGAAATGCTTGATATCCTGCAAAAGGAGAGGGAGAGGGTAACGTCGGAAGCGAAGGGATATGGCGTTATCACTATACTGACATTTGCCGTCACATTACTCATTCCATTGTTGTCTTTTATGGAAAAATATTGGCCAAAGATTGCCCCTATTCTGCAAGACAACTCGACTCTTCTTAATCTATCTCAAATCATCCCAAAATAAACCGGCAGCGCCACCAGTATCGTCGGCACAGCCACGATCGCCCATATCGCGCGGCTGGCGCCAAATACCTTCGCCCCATCCAGCGGCCCAAAAGGCAG
The DNA here is from genome assembly GCA_002362735.1 of Dehalococcoidia bacterium UBA3254. The sequence goes on along the minus strand of DEUU01000303.1, from coordinate 360 downwards.
CAGGTTGAAAGCCGCCAGGGTCAGGTTGATGAAGATGGCATAGTAAACAGCACCGTACCCGAGATTACTGGTTAGCACTCCGCTTATCAGAATTAGGAAGAAGAAAACCGTCAATGCGATGTTGGTAATGGGACCTGCCAGGGCTATCCAGAGCTGTTCTCTCGTCTCTTTCTTCATCTGCTCTGGATTAGACTCATCTCCGTATGGATAGGCCATTTGAGGGTCCACTCCGACCTTGCGAAACCATACAGCTCCGGGAGCAGCGAATAGGATGCCCATGAAGGCTGTTACGACCATGAAGACCAGGCCGGCCTTGTTGGCCCTGTACTCAGCCCAGTATCCATACTTCTGGGCCACGAA
>DEUU01000124.1:13079-13272 GCA_002362735.1 Dehalococcoidia bacterium UBA3254 | reverse complement strand
TCGCTGGCCGGCGGCAACGTGGAAAAGCTTGCGTGGGGAGGGGCCGGTGAACTGGTTAGAACGGGACATGCCTGTACTCAGCAGCAGTGTCATCAGGTTTACAGCCAATTTCCAGCTTATTTGAAAGAAATTGCTCAGAAGGGGATTGAAAATATAGTCCCGGCTAAAGAGTGTTTTTTATTTGATCCCTTAA
>DEUU01000124.1:510-12859 GCA_002362735.1 Dehalococcoidia bacterium UBA3254 | reverse complement strand
AGTCCCGGCTAAAGAGTGTTTTTATTTGATCCCTTAACTTTTGCCAGACATTTACGAGGACGTCCGGTACTGATGATCAATGCTGAACAGGATGAGATTATCCCGAAGCAGGCTGCCCTGGAATTCTGGGAAGCCTGTGGGAAACCGACATTAATATGGCTTCCGGCTTCTCACGCCAGTATCTACCAGCATACTCCGCTCATAGGCAAAGAGATTGCCGGGTTTTTAAAGGGGCATTGATTTAACATAAAAAGCTATTCATATTCCTTGGGAACGGCACAGATGAAAATCAGGTTCTGATCTCCATTTGTATTCTTAAATTGATGTGTTTCACCGGGTAAAACCAGGGCAAAATCCCCTTTCTTGATTTTATATTCCCGATCTTTATCGGCTAAAACTCCGCTGCCTTCAATTATATAATTCATGTGTTCGAAAGGATGCTGGTGAAGGGGCGTATGACCTCCCGGTTCGATGGTGAACACGCGGAAGGAAAACGCAGGGACTCCATCGGCTTTTGAGAGTGGAACCTGCTTTAAAACTCCTCTGGCGCCCTCCATTTTCGGTACGGTTTTCTCAACCTTATCCAACCGAGTTATGTGCATGATAACCTCCTTCAGATTACTCAAGAGAATTAAAACTTAGTTTTTCACCATATTTCATTTCCGCCAATATACCATAGAGTTGCGGCGCATTCCAGTTATTTGAGTAACAGAGCAGATACTATCCAAATAAAATCAGGGGGCAAAGCCCTTGTTGATGGAAAGCGGATATCGTCAGGCTTTTCAAAATGGCTAATTTATCGGAAAAGAAGAGATGAGAAAAACACCGGCAATCACTGCAGCCAAATCCGGACACGGAGGGTAAACTCCGAGAAAGGGCCTGCGCAACTAAACACTCTTTATCCTGATCCGTTTCCGCGCAGATAACTTTTTCAATCCTGGCGTAATCCAGCAAAAAATCAATATGCCAGTAATGCTTTTTCTCAATATTAAGGTGTCTGTCGATCCTTTTTTCTATGCCACCGAGAGCTGAGCCCACATATCCGTAAAACCCTTTTTTGAGAGTGAAAATTCGTCCGCTTCTGGTCTCCAGACTTGCTGGCTTGTCTAATTTAACCAGGATTGAATATATTCCTTTCATTGGGGTTAATTCATCGGACAATAGATTTTTCCGCTTTTAACTTTCTAAAATGCACTGAAAACGCGGGAGAACGCCATTTCCTCATCAGTATTATACCCTGCAGGAGACTTTTTGCCATACGCATTATTTCTTTCATGGAACCCGATTAAAATGATAACTAAAGCAATTATTGCACTTATATAGCCCTGCATCATCAAAATGATAATACTATGATAATACTATGATAATACCTTTTTTAAATTTGTATAATTATACATTCAGACTTAAAATGTGATTAACAAAAATATAAGGGATAGATGGACAGCTCATTGAAAGCCAAGCAAAAAAAAGACCAGCGGGAATTTTCTGGGAAAAATGATATCTATTTCAATGAAATAAAGCTCCTGGAGCTTACCAAAAATCTCACCGAGAGGGTCAAGGAGCTAAATTGCCTTTATGGAATTTCCCATCTTTTTGAGGACGAAAAGCTTTCCATGGAGGATATTCTTAATGGCGTAATTAACGTTATGCCCCCCGCCTGGCAGTATCCAGAAATAACCTGCGTCCGCATCAAATCGCGCAATAAAAGGCATACTACCGCCAACTTTAAGGAGACAACCTGGCGGCAGGCTCAAAATATTATTGTCAACGGGAAGTTATATGGAGTAATCGAGGTCTTTTACCTTGAAGAGAGACCTGTTTTTGATGAAGGACCATTTCTAAAGGAAGAGCGCAATTTGCTTTATATCATTGCGGAAAGACTCGGGCACATGATTGAGCGACAGGCGGCGCAAGAAAATGTAAAATTCCTCTATCAAAGGGAAAAAGAATTACGCCAGAAGCTGCAAGCGGAGATGCGAGTTAGAGTTGATTTTACGCGCAAGCTGATTCATGAGCTCAAGACCCCGTTAACCGCACTGATCGCTACCAGCCAATTGCTTTATGATGAGTCTCAAGATGATAAGTTAGGCAAACTAGCCAAATATATCTGGGACAGCGCCAGTAATCTGAATGTGAGAATTGAAGAACTTCATGATGTTATTCGTGGTGAAACCGGAATTCTCAAGATAAACCCCCGCAGGATCAAAATTGAAGCGCTTTTGCGTTCACTGATAGAAGAAACCCGGGCTCTACTCCAGCAAAACGGAATGATTATTGATCTATACATTGAAAAAGATTTACCGGAAGTGTTTGCTGATCCTGACCGCATTCGCCAGGTAGTCTTAAATTTAATAAACAACGCCCTTAAATATGCCCGAGAAGGTGGCAGCATCCGATTAGAGGCAGTGCGAAAAAATAGCGCCGTCCAGATTGAAGTTAAGGATTACGGACCTGGAATTTCCGAAGAAAGGCAGCGCTCCATTTTCGAACCCGGGTACCTTCAAACACACCTGGAAGAACGTTCCGGCGGCCTGGGTTTAGGATTGGCTTTATGCAAATCGATCATCGAGACTCATGGCGGCAAGATTACGGTGAAAAGCAAACCTGGTAAGGGAGCCAGCTTTATATTTACTATCCCCGTAAAAGAAAATTAAGCAGCGACACATCGAGGAAATATGAAAGTAGCTATTATCGAGGATGATAAAAGCATCATAAATGCGATTCAGGTGGCTTTTGAATTTCGCTGGCCGGATGCAGTGGTGGTGTCAACTGAGTCCGGAAAAGAGGGCATTGCCATGGTTAGAAAAGAGTCGCCGGATGTAGTCTTACTGGACATTAATCTTCCTGATATCAGCGGCTTTGAGGTATTAAGAGGCATCCGTGTATTCTCCGCGGTGCCGGTAATTATATTAACAGTGAGAGCTGATGATGCGGACGTTTTACGTGGGCTGGAGGCCGGAGCAGATGATTATATAATTAAACCTTTCAATTATTTAACTCTCCTGGCTCGCGTAAAAGCGGTGCTCAGACGCTCTGAAAAAGTGCCCTTGAAAGAAAGTCATAACATAGCCATGAGCTCCCGTTTAAATATAGATTTTGTTAACCAGAAGGTCAGGGTAGATAACAAACTGGTCAAGCTGACTCCTATAGAATACCAGCTGTTGATATTACTGGTAAAAAATAAGGATACGATAGTTCCGTATCAGCAGATAATGGAAGAGGTCTGGGGAAAGCCCGTCTGGCATGATACGGAAAATTTGCGGATTTATATCCGCCGTCTGCGGAAAAAATTAAATGATGTGCCCCCCAATATGATCCTGAATAAGCACGGATCAGGATATTTATTTAAAAGTTAGCTCAATTTAACAACACTGGTCTATCTCATACGCTCTTCGCTTTCCGCAATATTGCCGTATCATTTAAACTGATTAAATCAGACATAATTTTCTTTTTACTTTAAATAAGTTAATAAAATGTCACATTGTTACAATATTGACAATAATAAAAAGGTGTTATATATTTAAAACAACGGCAAGCGGTTGCCGTAAGGCAGTAAAAATATGAGTTTCATGCCAGACCAAACCGTGGAAAGAAAAATCCTCACCATCTTAAAAGTCCTGGGTGGGCTACAAAAACCAGCAGGCTCGGTAGTGATTGCTAAACTGCTAAAAGAGCGAGGAATAGACCTCAGCGAACGGGCGATCAGATACCACCTTCGTTTGACCGACGAGCGCGGACTAACGCAATTAATCAGGGATCGAGACGGGCGAATAATTACGGATAAAGGTTTACAGGAAATTCAAAGAGCCCTGGTGAAAGATAAAGTTGGTCTGTCAATTTCAAGGATTGAACAGTTGGCTTTTCGTACCAATATCGATCTGGAAGAAAAACGCGGCCTGATTCCTGTTAACATTTCATTCTTTCCGAAAGAAGACTTCCCGAAAGCCATGGAAATTATGGCTCCAGTATTTGAAAAAAACCTTTGTGTAAGCGGTCTCGTGGCGGTAGCTTCCGGTGGAGAATACCTGGGGGATGTGCCGGTTCCGGAAGGGTACACCGGGCTGGCGACCATTTGCAGCATTGTAATAAACGGCACTTTGCTGAAGGCAGGCATTCCAATGGATTCCCGATTCGGGGGTATTTTGCAGATGCAAAACCTTAAACCGGTCCGTTTTACCGAAATGATACATTATAATGGCTGCTCGCTTGATCCCTCAGAGATTTTTATCCGGGCCAGAATGACTTCGGTTGGAGAAACTATAGCCACCGGTAATGGGGAAGTGCTGGCTAACTTCCGTGAAATTCCTGCTATCTGTCTGCCCGTTGCTGAAAATATCATCCATAATTTGAGAAATGCCGGGTTTAAGGGTGTACTCGCCGTAGGCGATGTCAGCAAATCTATTTGTGAAATTAACGTGGACCTGAATAAAATCGGCATTATACTATTAGGCGGTCTGAATCCAGTGGCGGCGGCGACTGAGGCAGGTATCAGCTCTATGAATCATTGTATGAGCACCGTGGTTAGATATGATGATCTCGTAGATTATAGAGAGGTTTTAAATGAAACCAGTAAAAATTATTCCCTGTCTCGATATTAAAGAGGGCCGGGTGGTCAAGGGGATCAACTTCGTAAACCTGAAAGATGCCCGAGACCCTGTGGAAGCAGCTTTGACTTACTGCGAACAAGGTGCAGATGAATTAGTATTTCTGGATATTTTTGCCACAGTTGAGAACCGTAAAACACGGTTAGAGTGGGTTAAAAAAGTCTGCAATGTAGTTACCATTCCATTTGCAGTAGGAGGCGGCATCGGAAGCATCGAAGACATACAAAGCCTGGTTGATATGGGAGTAGACAAAGTCTCTATTAATACAGCAGCTGTGAAGAATCCCGAATTAATCAGTCAGGCTGCCTCCAAGTTTGGTAAGATGCATCTGATAGTGGCTATTGACGGCTGCAAGAATCCATTCGGGAGTGGTCAACCTCGCCTGGAGGTGGTAGTCAAATCCGGCGGTCAGGGTACCGGTTTAGATATCGTAAGCTGGGCAAAAAAAGTGGAATCTTTGGGCGCGGGAGAAATCCTGCTAACCAGTAAGGATGCTGACGGCACCAAAGCTGGTTATGATCTGGAAATGACGGCTGCGGTAGCGGAGGCGGTGAAGATTCCAGTTACAGCCTCCGGGGGAGCAGGTACTCTGGAACATCTTTATGAGGCTGTCGTAAAAGGTAAAGCTTCAGCCTTACTGGCTGCTTCGATCTTCCATTTTGGCGAGATATCTATCCCCGAAGCCAAAAAGTATTTGAAATCGAAAGGCATACCGGTAATCACGAAATAATAAAGTATAGGGTATCCCGGCCAATTAAATGCTGAAAATAATCGCATAAGAATAAGCGATTAAAATAAAGGAGATGTGTATGGTTCAAACCAAAGCCCTATATAATGGAAAGGTAGAGAATAACCCATTTGAGATTGTTCGGAAGCAGATAGATAAATGCGCTGAGATTCTGGAGTTACCTTCAGAAGTCACTGCAATGCTCAAGAATCCGATGCGTGAGCTGCATGTTTCTTTGCCGGTTCGCATGGATGATGGTTCTCTCAAAGTCTTTCAGGGATTCAGAGTACAGTACAATGATGCCCGGGGCCCTGGAAAAGGTGGAATCCGTTTTCATCCGGAAGAGACCATAGATACCGTGAGAGCTCTGGCAGCCTGGATGACCTGGAAATGCTCTTTATTGGACCTGCCTCTGGGTGGTGCTAAGGGCGGCGTTATTTGTAATCCTAAAGAGATGTCTCAGGGAGAAATAGAGAGACTGAGCCGGGCTTATGTCAGAAGTGTCTTTCCGTTTATTGGTCCGGAAAAAGATGTCCCCGCGCCGGATGTTTATACTAATCCTCAAATCATGGCCTGGATGACCGATGAGTATTCTGTAATGGCCGGCAAACCGCAATTTGGCGTTATCACTGGTAAACCACTTTGCATGGGTGGATCTCCGGGTCGAGGCGACGCTACTGCTCGCGGCGGTATGTTTACTATACGCGAAGCCGCAAAGACTCTGGGAATTGATTTGAAAAAAGCCAGCGTGGCGATCCAGGGTTATGGTAATGCCGGTTATTTTGCTGCAAGACTCTGTAAAGAAATGTTTGGCTGTAAAGTAATAGCTGCCTGCGATAGCAGAGGCGGTGTTTATAATGCCAATGGTATTGATCCCAAGAAAGCTTTCGATTGCAAGCAGGAATCCGGCTCCGTTTGTAGCTTACCGGGTATTGAGAAGGTCTCCAATGAAGATGTGTTAGCTCTGGATGTGGATATCCTGATACCGGCTGCTATTGAAAATGTAATCACCGGTAAGAATGCCGCAAAAGTGAAGGCCAAGATCGTGGCTGAGTTAGCCAACGGCCCTACTACTCCCGAAGCCGATGATATTTTATACCACAATAAAGTCCATGTCATTCCTGATTTCCTGTGCAATGCCGGTGGCGTAACTGTATCCTACTTCGAAATGGTTCAGAATGCTTATATGTATTATTGGGATGAGGCAGAAGTATACGAGAAGTTGGATAAGAGAATTTCTTCAGCTTACCATTCTGTTCTGGATACTAGTCGCAAATACAATATCAATATGAGACAGGCAGCCTATGTCGTAGCGGTAAAACGGGTTGTTGATACCATGAAAGCTAGAGGCTGGGTTTAGGATATTTCTGCGGCGCCCGAGCCGAACTCGACAAATATTATTGAGGAGGATGAAATGGTTAATTGCCCGTTGAAAGAAAAGAATTACAATGGTAACTGCGAGGGATGCGAAAAAAGGGCGTATTGTATGATGAGTGAGATTATTGAAAAGCTAAATTCATTGGAAATGAAAGTTGCTCGGGTGGAGGGAGCTCTGGCCAAATAATACTCTGTTTACAGTAATTCATATGCGCTGAAAGCGCGTCATGGATACACTATTGGTTGATTTTAAACCGTACTCTATGATGGCCGCTTTCGGCGTGTATTATTTTTGAAATCATGGTCGCAAATTCAGTGTTCGCCGGTTTTTATATTCTGATCCTGAAAAAATGATAGGTTTCCTATCGAATATAGCAAATCGACTTGCGGGTCTGTGGGTCAGCAATTACATGAGCATAAGCCCCATTGTAAGCCGATGAAACGTCAATTAGTCGCACATAATCGCCGAAATCGATCAGTTCCGGTAGTAAGTCTCCCAGGGAGTTGGGTGATTCAGCAAAGAAGGTTTTATTAAACCTGGCGGTAGACCGGTCTGGAAAAACAGGGAGATAAATTATTTCTGCTTCTATTAAATCCTGGAAAAAGTGAGTGCCGTAAGACAGTTCAGGCTCATGACCTGCCTCTATCCGGCCGACCTCCACCAGTACTTTAACATTATCGATATTGGCATAGCTGACACTTACTCCCAGGTCAATGTTGGTGCTTCCCCACCTTCCCGGTCCCACCGCCATGACTTTTTCTTTAGTATTTCGCAAGGCTTCATTTATTTGGCCGACTATCCAGCCCAGTGATCTTTTTAAGTTGATTGAGGGTATCTCTGCATACTCAAAGGGATCGACATAGATAATGTATCTGATATTATCGACGATTCCTCCGCTTAATGTCCGGTCTGATTCAAATAATATGTTCTCTTTAGCCAATTGACGAGGAAGCTTGATCAGTGACTCTGCAGTATGTGGCACTCTTAATGGTCGGCACTGTAATACGTTAACCAGGATAGTCCTATCTTTTTCGATATGAGCAGTGAACTCGACATCTACCGGGTGTCTCCAGGCTTTTTCCAGTTTCATCAGGATATCTTCCAGGATTTTGATCAACCTGGTCTGCTTGATTAGATTATTGAATGTCAATACCAGGCTTTGAGGAGAAGCATCCAGTGGTCGGTATATCGGGTCCTGAAGATATCCTTCTACCATCATCGAGGCCAGTAACCACAGATGCGGATAGTCTGCCGGTTCCAGCACTTTCACTACCGGGCGAGTGGTAAATTCATTAGTTTCCAGGTCCAGGACATCCACATTTTTTTGAGAGTATTTTACGATTTTAGTTCCTGTTTCCGGTCTCAGTTCAGGGTGGCTGACAGCGATCATTCGCGGATAATCGCTGCCTACCCGATTAACCGCCCGGGTTCCCAGCCCAAATACCAATCTTATCATTCCTTTTTCCGGATTAATACGATCATTCCAAACGTAAAGGTTTCGTGAAAAAGCTACACCAGCCAGAGTGGGAAAGAAATATTTCCGGTACGGTATTCCGGAAACTCTCTGCACCAGGATTGCCATTTGCTCATCGCCTTCTCCCAGTCCGCGTTTTTTCCGGTAAGCCAGAGCATCCGGATTTAAGGCGCTGGCATAAACCAGTTTTACCGCGCGTAAAAAAGCCTCCAATCTTTTCTCCGAGGTGCCCTGGTTAGCGCAGAACTCACTACGGTATTTTCCCGCAAAGGCGTTGCCGTAGCTGTCCTCTAGCAAGCTGCTGGAACGCACAATAATCGGGGCCTGCCCGAAATAGTCCAGCATGTCCTTAAACTGGTCCATGATCTCTCGGGGAAAAGTTCCTTCCAAGAAATGCCGCTCGACCTTTTCAAACTCTTCTCGTGTGATTTGTGAATTCTGGGATAGCCTCAGACGCAGTCTGAACAGGTTGTTATTGATTAAAAAAGTAAAGAACACGTTGGACCCGATAAAGAAAGAATCATGTTCCTCTAATATCCGTGAATAATCAATGCCATTTCCTTTCTGCAATAGTACCTTGCGGGCTAATAACATACCGGCGGCTTTGCCGCCGATGCGTCCGGAGCCAATCAGTCGGTCGCGGATTTTGATTAAATCATCGACCGTTAGAAGGTTATCGGCCAGCCTATTAAATTCCGGTTGATTGCCAAACAGCATTCGGGTTAATTCCTGGCGGAGTGCAGCTATTTCGCCGGTGGTTTCATCAGCGGTATTAACCTGGTTTTTTTGGTATTGAAGAAGCTTGGCATAAACGCTATCCCAGGGGGCTATAGAGCCGGATAATATTCTAACCTGCCTTTTTCTGGCTAAAGCGGAAATCGCGGCAGCATCGCCGCTTTGAAAAACTGGCAGCAGGTTATTCCCGGAAATCCGGTGGGGTAAAAACATCTGTGAAGAGTAGCGGTCCCAGACTTTCAAAGGATGAATGTAAGCCTGATTGTTAGCATGATACACATCCAGAAGAATTTGTGTCGTATCGCGTATTCGGGCTACGGTATTGGAATCATGTTGGTTTCGCGTTAAGGCAAAATAAGTGACCGTATCCAGTTCGAATAAATGGGAGCAGGTAACCTGGAAGAAATTGGCTAATAGCTCATCTGTCGCCCATTTATTCACCAGATCGGAGAGGTTATCAAAAACATAACAAATCTTAGTGCCAGTGGTATCAATTATGCGGTGTACATCGGCGCTGAAGTAATCAAAACCTGGGGATGGGTCGACATTGATAATCGTAAGGCCTTCGCGGGGTTCAAGAATCGGTTCATGGCTGGCAAATCGAAGATAGATGCATTTCAGACCGTCGGCAATAGATTGGCTTACAAAAGATACGGCAAAGCGTGCATATTCTTTTAAGGAATCCACCTGCCAGACCACGTTATCACCCAGGCGAATGCCCTGCAGCAATTCGTCCAGAGCTTTATTGCCACTGCTAACTATTCTTGGCTTGCTAAAAGACAATAATAACCTCCATGCTTGTCTACCAGAGTCTTACATGATAATTCAATTATAAGAGTACTCATTTTCGATAAATTTCTCAATCAGATCATTAAAATTCTAAATACTTTGCTTGAATATATATGTAACTTAAGGCTGTGTTTTTCTTGCATCGAGTATTACAACCGTTGCGGAACTGAGCTTGCGGCACAGCGAAACTCATACATGAAACCCCACATAATGATAGTTCATAACACACTGGCAGTAGGAATTAATCCGCTAATCGTAACCGCGTGAGAAACGAGAGTGTTGCCGATATGAAAGAAAAAATACAGAAAGCCGTTAAAAAATAGTCTTTGAAACGATCTGATGCGGAATTATAGCTTCAATAAGCCCCAGACTAGCATAATCATGAAAAACAAGACTACTATCAGCAGCATCGGCTCGATCGGCAACCGCTGGTCATCCGGGTCGTAATCTGCGTTAGTGTTATGCCTGCCAGTTTCACCGCCGGGTTTTAGAATTTTTAGTCCGCCGAGATATTTGATGGGGTTGGCACCTGCTCTGGAAAGTGCCGTTGTCCAACGCACGGCCACTGTTTCCACTCCGGCAAAAAACTGATTGATTGGCACTATGAATATATTGTAGGCCAGTTTCGCCGGCCGGCGATAAAACCAATCTGTATCAAGCGAAATTATGGCCTTGGGTTTCAATATTTTCACCAGGATCCAGAAACCAATTCCGGTAAATATTAGAATCTGGACCGTCTCTATAATGTGACCGGAACTATATGGTTGATAGTCGATCGGATACGGTAGTATGTTATAGAGCAAAGACGGGTGAACGCCGATAGCGATGCAGACAGCAGCCGTCAGGCCCATGCCAAGATACATTCCTCTGGGTATTGCTTTTGGTTCAGGAATCGGATTATCCGGGTTCGATTTTCCCAGCCACGTAAAAAAGGGCAGTTTGAGTCCGGTATGCAGGAAGGTCCCCACCGAAGCCAGGTTTAATAGAAGCAACACCAGTCCGAGGCCGCTGAGCCCCGCCGCATAGACGATGATGGACTTACTGACGAATCCGCTGAACAGGGGAACGCCTGAAATGGAGAATGCTCCTATCATATACAGCGCAAAAACCCAAGGCATAGCTTTACCCAGACCGCCCAATTCACTGAGCTTGCTTCTTCCGGTGGCATAGAGAACGGTTCCGGCGCCCATAAACAGCAGAGCTTTATACAAAATATGGGTGAAGGCGTGAGCGGTGACGCCGTCAATAGAGATCAGAGTACCGATGCCAACCCCGGCTACCATATAACCCACCTGACTGATGATATGGTAAGCCAGCAAACGACGGGCATCATTCTCCAGTACCGCATAGATCACGCCATAAATGGCCATCGCAACCCCTGCCCAGATGAGAATTTCCCATCCGGCAAAACCTCGAGCCAACACATAGACCGCAGTCTTGGTGGTAAAAGCACTGAGGAACACGCTGCCCGTTACCGTGCCTTCGGGATAAGCGTCGGAAAGCCAGGCATGCAGGGGCGGCACTGCGGCATTAAGGCAGAAGGCAAAGAGAATCAAGTAGCTTGCCATATTGCCGTTCAGATGATCGAACGCAATCGAACCGGTTTGCGTGATATGCATTAGAACTCCGGCGATGAGCACGCTGCCGCCGAAAAGGTGGACCATCAAATAGCGCATGCCAGCACCCCGGGACAGCGGCGTTCCCCGGGCCCAGATTAGATAGACTGAAGAGACTGCCATTATCTCCCAGAATATTACCAGGGTAAATAAGTCGCCGGCGAAGACTACCCCGAGGGCACTGCCGGAATACAACAGCGTGGCCACCCGCTCGGCAGTATCCTTGATATGGTAGCTGTAGACGCCCCCCAGAAAGGTAATAATCACAAAGACATATCCGAAAGCCAGACTTAGACTGTCCACCCGGGTGAGTATCAGATCGAAATTCAAGAAACTTACCGGTAGGGTATCGCCCGGACTAAGTTGCATCAGCCAATAGAAGGCCAGGATAGGAAACACTAAAAATGCCGCCGCTTGGAAACGGCGCGGTATGAGCAACAGCAGGATGGCACCCAGTATGAGAACCGCAGCCGGAGGAAGGTTAATCATAGTAGTCCTCCTTTTTCTGTAGCCAGTAGTGTCCCAGCCATTTGGCGATGTAGATCATGCCAATGCAGCCGATAAATCCAAGCAGGGCATAGAATCCATTAAAATGAGTCCACGAGAAACCGTGCTCTCCTTTATCGGAAGGGATCAAGAAACCGATAACAACCGCTATTACCCCCATCAGTGCGAGAATCCACCATGTCAAATTTGATCTTTTAAATATTTTCATCGTGCGACTCCGCTGAATATGCTGGCTGCACTGTTACTGGCCAGCTCAAAGAAATGAAAAATTCCATCCGGCATCAGCCCTAAAAGTAAGGCCATTGCAGCTGTAATGACAAGAGGCACCACCATGAATGCTGAAGCTTCAGCCGTCCTTGTCCGTTTATCTGATTTCATAAAGAAGGCCCGCCGGACAATGGGGAAAAAGTAAGCAGCATTTAATAACCCGCTCAGCAATAGCAATCCCAGATAGATTCCCAGGTTGGCTTCGAGTGCGCCCTGTCCTAGAAACCATTTGCTAATAAAACCGTTTAACGG
>DEUU01000124.1:0-432 GCA_002362735.1 Dehalococcoidia bacterium UBA3254 | reverse complement strand
TGAATGCTGAAGCTTCAGCCGTCCTGGTCCGTTTATCTGATTTCATAAAGAAGGCCCGCCGGACGATGGGGAAAAAGTAAGCGGCGTTCAGCAGTCCACTCAGCAACAATAATCCCAGATAGATTCCCAGGTTAGCTTCGAGAGCACCCTGTCCCAGAAACCATTTGCTGATAAAACCGTTTAACGGCGGTATCCCGACCAGTCCAATCGCTGCCAGAGTAAAAATGCCCATCGTGATCGGCATCTGTTTGCCCATGCCGTTCAGTTCGCTGATATTCTCAACATGGGTCCTGGCGTAAATCGCACCTGCACAGAAGAACAGCGTGATCTTGAGGATGGCGTGGTTGACAATGTGGATGACGCCGCCCACCCAGGCATCGGCTGAAAGTAGAGATACGCCCAAGACGATATAGGATAGGTGGCCAACGGTAG
>DEUU01000333.1:4592-6641 GCA_002362735.1 Dehalococcoidia bacterium UBA3254 | reverse complement strand
GGAAAGCGCCTACTCATAAAGTCAGCCGTTATATGCTGACGAAGCATTTGTACTCCGGCCAAAGGGGCGATACCGACAATAAGCATCAGTATAGAGACACCCACGTATGCATAAGGATCAGGGGCGGTAAAGATGTATCTTTTTAGTGATCCGTAAGTGTAAACCAGGGCCATCAATAGTATTAAAAAACCGGCTCCTATGATCATATAATTAGTGATCCGGCTAAGTAATGAATCGAACGACTTACCTGCTCTGACAAGTGCAGGTGCTCTTTCTATCTCCATAATAAACCACCTTCGCTACAATAAGAAATAATCTTTTTGCCGATCACAGATTGCATTCTTGTCTTATTCCTCCCACCAGGAGAATATTGGACCCCAGGATAAAGAGGAGTATATTGCCGGGAATTCCTTGTTACAATGTCGCTGTTTACTGACCAAGAGGCTCTTGCCGGTGTATATTCACGGCAAGAGCCATTTCTGTTTAGGGTTATTTAAACATACGCCAGAATACTGGCTATTTCAAGGTTATTTAAACTCACCAGGATACTTGGTATTGGCATCGGTTGCAAATTGTTTCATTTGAGTGGAAATATCACTGGGAAGACTGGTCCAATAAGCATCAGCAACAGACTTAGTGGCGTCAATCCAGCGGTTACGCTCGGCAGCGGGCAAGGTATAAACGGCCATACCCTGATCTTTTATTCCCTGGAACCACTCACCCTGTTCTCCGGACTTAAAATAGTTACTCTGGGCTGTGAAAGCTTGCTTGGCCGTTGACAGCATCACATCCTGTATGTCTTTCGGCATGGATTTCCAGATATCCAGGTTGATGCCGATAACGCCAGCGCCGCCTTTCATGTAGGCGAAGGTGTAGTACTTGCAGATGTCGGCATACTTCATAGGAGCCAGACCTGACAGGGAAGAAAGAGTACCGGCAGTAATCAGGCCTTTCTGTAAACTGGGTAACTCATCCGCCCAGTCAATAACGACAGGAGCAGCACCCAGAGCCTTTATGGTATTAGATTCGATATTGGTGTTCATGGAGACCAGCAGGCCTTTCCAATCCTCGAGGACTTTAACCGGCTTGCTGACGGAATAAACATCTTTATGACCGTAGACAAAGGGAGATAAAAGTTTCTGGTTAAATTTAGCCTGTGCTATTTTGTCCCAGATCGATATTGCGTTATCGGTAAATTGCATTTGGGCATCATGGCTTTTAAATAAGAAAGGCACGTCCATAACATCAAACGCGGCATCATCGGGAGCGTAGAAGTTAGTGGCTGCATCGCCCAGGTCAATGGCTTTGGTCCGGATAGCATTCATTTGATCGAGGGTTGATCCGAGGGAACCGCCAGCGTAAACTTTCATTTCATACTTACCGCCGGCTTTCGAATTAAAAGCGGCCGCCCAGTCATTATAAAATTTCATAGCTGGATGTTCGGGTGGAGTGGGGGTACCAAATCTTAATAGGACTGCCTTCGCGGCAGTTGTAGTTGGGGCTGCGGTTGTCGCTGGAGTTGTGGTTGTTTTTTGCGTTGAACAGGCACTCATAAGCGGGGAAACGATCAATATAAGTACCAGTAGAAAAAGTGCTCCTATACAGAGTTTTTTCATTTTATTTCCTCCCTTTTTTTAGAAATTCGCCATGAGTATATAACAATCAGGTGATCAATGTCAAGATAATCGCACTGATAATTCTAATTGCCAGATTCCCTCAATTATCTTTGAAAATGAGGATAGATTGTGAACCTTAATTCAGGTGGGATTAATATTAACGAGGTCGTCTATGTGACAGTGGTCGCTCATATTCGTAAATGGTCAGGGTTTCCCATAAGTCTGGATGATTGCTTTCTGTGACAAGACAGGTGAGCTCCGGCACGTTTACAATGAACATTTATTCCCATATAATAAGGGGTATGCAGGAGGACATGATGAGCCTTCTGGATGAGGTGATTCCATCTAGCCTGCTGACGATGTTAAAATTGAATAGTCGATATCAAGCCAGCGTAGCTCAGTTTGGCAGAGCAGCGCTTTCGTAAAGCGCGGG
>DEUU01000333.1:0-4339 GCA_002362735.1 Dehalococcoidia bacterium UBA3254 | reverse complement strand
CGTAAAGCGCGGGTCGTAGGTTCGAATCCTATCGCTGGCTCCATTATTTGAAGCTAAATAAGCCCTCTAAGAGTTTTAAACTTAGAGGGCTTTCGTGCATCTAGGCCTCATTGAGTCTAGCTTTAAACTCTTTGGGACTAAACCTGTAGTCCTGGGTTCCGTAACTCTCCAGGCAAAAGGAAGCGCAGACACTGCCCATTCTGGCGCATTGTTCAAGGGTCATTTTCTGCACCAGACCGCTTATCAACCCGCCTCTGAATGAATCTCCGGCTCCGGTAGGGTCAATAACTTTTCTGGGTTTAACCGCCGGGATGTTTATTTCACTATCCGCCGAGAAGACTGTTGAGCCCAACTCGCCCCTGGTAACTATGATGGTACCGGTCAACTTGAGCAAACCTTCTCTGGTTAGTCCTGTTTTGCTCATAATAAGGTTTAATTCATAATCGTTCGATATTAGAATCCGGCACCTATCGATGGCCTGGACTAAATCCCGGCTATCCCATATAGGTAATGATTGTCCCGGGTCAAAGATGTGTTCGATTCCCTTTTCTTTACAAAGACGGGAATAGTCAATCATATCCTTAAGATTGCCAGGGGAGATAATAACCAGAGTATCTTTCGGGATAAGCTGATTAAAATCCATAGAGGAAGGGTACTTCATCGCTCCGGGATTAAATCCGGTAATCTGGTTGTCAGCCAGGTCGGTCATGATATAAGCGCTGGCAGTAGATTCATTCGGGATAATTTTGATGCTGTCGGTAGAGATCCCATTATGGGCGAGCCACTCAAAGTATCGGTGGTAATCATGACCGATGGTGGCAAAGATTACAGGATGTTCACCCATAAGGGTCAGGGCATAGGCAATGTTGCCGGCTGTACCGCCGAACATCTCCTTCATCCCGTTAACTTGAAAAGAGACATTTAAAATATGGGTCTTTTCAGGCAGGATATGATCGGAGAAATATCCGGAGAAATCCATTATTCTATCATAGGCCAGAGAACCGCTGACAAATATTTTCATTTTTATTGGCACCTTATATTATTTTTAAGTCACCACTGGTAAGGAGTCTCCGCCACAGGCGCCTACCGGGTTCATCCAGGACCGCAAGGCGCCTTTTTCACAGGCATATTATACATTCTATTCAGACCTGTGACAATCATACTTGATTCTAAAAAATCTCCAAAGGACGATTAGGAGATGCTTCTTTGATCCGATGAGTCGCTGGCGATATTAATCAATTTTACCGTAGTGCAGTATAGTGCCTGAAATACCTACTGCAAAGACATCCGATGAAGAGCTCCCCCAGATGCCATAAAGGATAGGAATGGTTCCTGTATCCACAGTATTCCAGGAATCGCCGTTATAATGCAAGATGCGGCCGGGGTGGCCTGTATCAAGTTTGAGACAGCCTGCAGCGAAAATGTCTGAGGCAGAGCTTCCCCAAATGCTGGAAATGTCTTTGACAGCCGGATCGTTTGGGTCAGAACTTGAAATTGTTCCCCAGGTATTTCCATCAAAATGTCTGATACTGGCATATTCCCCCGTGGCGGAAATATCCGAGGGTGAACTTCCCCAGATGCAGCGAAGAGACGGCCCGCCGGGTGAAGGAGTAAAATGGCTCCAGGCGCGGCCGTCATAATGTAAAATTAAATGAGGTGCAGTGGCAAAGACATCTGAAACAGAATATCCCCAGACTCCGGTGAAGTAGTCATTAACCCCATTGTCAACCTGGTTCCATACGCTACCGTCATAATGCAGCATAATGTTGCCGCCCACAGCAAACACATCCGATCCGGAAATTCCCCAGACATCTATTAAATCCGCAGTAGCTTCACTATTCATGCGATTCCAATCTCTGCCGTTGTAACGTAGTATCGTGCCGGCATCTCCCACCGCGAAAATTTCGGAGGCAGAACTTCCCCAGATCGCAAAAAGATTAGCTGAGGTGCCGCTGTCCATCCGGCTCCAGGCACTGCCGTTATAATGCAGAATTATTCCGCCGTTACCCACGGCAAACACATCCGCTGCGGAGCTTCCCCAAACTTCATTCAGGTCTGAGGAGGTATGGCTATTCACAGGGCTCCACACAAAGGTTTGCGCGGCTGCCGGTGTAACGTTTGCAGCGGCTGGTATCATCAGCACTATAAGACAAAGAATGACAAAAAACAGCTTTTTCACCTGATCGCTCCGTCGCTGGTAGACGGCTGTTTTATATCCCGGATGTTGCCGATGATAATTAGCTCCAAAAACAAAAAACCGACCTTTTTACGGCCGGTTTCACCATTAGCTCCCCGCGATCCAGGTGACCATATTATCGATAGCGGTTCAACGCTTCCATTAATGAGATTATTTATCAAATAATACCCGTTAAAGCCATGTTAATTTGAAGCCATTCTACTGTCAATTTGATTTTAATTAGTCAATCTTAACTTATGCTATCAACCTGATTGGAGATTTCTTCTGTCATGGGGGGAAGTATTCCGGGATGTCAATCAGGGATGATACGTAATAGGTATAGCTTAAAGTACTACCAAAAATAGTACTAATTATCCATTCCCCTTTAGATAAGATATAACTAAAATTAGTTTTGCCAAAGATGGATAAGGTTAATTTAATTTAGGTGAGGTGGAATGATGCAAGGGACTTTTTTGAAAGCTCAGGGAACTCTTTTGAGAGGACGTCCAATATATGATACCTGGGACGTTTTTAAGAGAGATGTGGAAGTTAACCTGGGTTATTACTTGCCCAACAATTTATGGTTGCAGTCAAAACCGAGGAAAGCCTTACCCTGGTCTAAGTTCGATATGGAAGAAACGATGACCAGAGTGAAAAAAATCAGAGAGGTTTTCCTGGATTCAATCTAAACAGGTTGTATTTTGCAGGGAGCAAGTCATCTCCTGAACATCAGGACTTGCTCCCTGATAAAAAAAAGAATAGAATCCGGGCTTGATTCACGCCTGGTCAACCTGCCCGCAAAATTGGCATTTCAATTGGAAAGGCGTTACCGCTTTCTGGCCATTCCTGCTATCGCAGGTTCTCTGGGATAACGGGCGGCTGCCAGCCTCCGCTAATATTCAGAACTTCTCCGGTGATATATCTGGCAGCATCTGAAGCCAGGAAGACCACCGCATCGGCGATATCCTCCGGCTCTGCCAGTCTCCCTAACGGTACGGAAGCCTCGGCAGCTCTGCCTGTATCTGGATTTTTCCAGAAGTCTAAGTTGAAATCAGTCTTGACGATTCCCGGAGCGATAGCATTAACCCGGATGTGATACGGGGCCAGTTCCAGGGAAAGTTGACGGGTAAGCATGATGATGCCGGCTTTTGAGATAGAATAGGCGCCTACCCCGATGCCCGGATCAAGACCCACCCGCGATGACAGGTTGATAATATTGCCGCTTTTTTGCTGCACCATAATCTTACCCGCCGCCTGACAGCAAAGATACATGCTCTTGAGATTGGTATCCATGACCCTATCCCAGTTTTCTTCCGTGCATTCTAACAGTGTCTGGCCTGGAATCCAGATGCCGGCGCAGTTTACCAGGATATCGATCCTCCCCATTTTTGCGGCGGTCCGGACCATTATTTCAACATCCTCTTTTCTGGAAACATCAGCCCTGACAGCCATAGACCGGCGACCGATCTTCCGAATTTCTTCCACAACAGGATCAAGTCTACTGTCCTCGGTTACAAGGTCGCAGACAACCACGTCAGCTCCGGCGCCAGCTATCGCCAGTGCGATGGCTTGTCCGATACCGCGGCGACTTCCGGTAACGAGAGCGGTTTTTCCTATTAAGCTTTCATTTTGCATGTAATTTTCTCCATTTTTCGTTCAAGGAAGCTTTTATTTTTATTAATTCTACCTCTAAGTTATGATTAACTCATCTATTTTAATCAATTTAGTACTGTTATAATATATGTCAGGGAATAAATATATATTAAGGGCAGGTAAGAATGAGCCGTTTAATTGATAAGCTCACAAGTTTGAAAAAACCTGAGCCAAGACCAATCGGTTTTATGGTTAGTAAGTCCGCAGCAGAAAAATTAAGGATGCAGATAATAGCTCTGATATCCGCAGAGAATATGGACCAGGTAGCTGAAGGGCTAAAACAAGCCGATGCGATCCTGATCGAAATATCCAAATCCGGCGATTTAGATGCTCTGGATAAAGCCTGTCACGCCAGTGATGCGGCACCTTTCGGAGGATGGATAAAGGCTTCGAGCACTGGCACGGTAAAGAAGTTCATGAATGTAGAATGTGATTTTCTGGCTTTCCCTGCCAGCGCTCCGCACACGGTTACGCACAACGCGGAAATGGGACGGGCTCTTGAACGAGACG
>DEUU01000229.1 GCA_002362735.1 Dehalococcoidia bacterium UBA3254 | reverse complement strand
GCTTTAAGGTTCATACATTCGCTTGAAGAATAGCCAGTCAGCTTCTCAGCTTCCGAATTGACGTATGTGACAGAAGTATCTGGAGCGTAGACGATCATGGCCGTGGGCGAGCTCGAGAGGAGGATGGCTTTAAACTCACTACTTTCCCTTAAAGCCTGTTCCATCTTCTGATATTCGGCACGGATACATGATTCCTCCAGTTCTCGTTTAATGACAGAACCCAAACGGGTCAGGTTATCTTTGGTGATATAATCTCGAGCTCCCGCTTTCATGGCTGCGACTGCAGTCTCTTCTGTAATTTTTCCCGAGATAATGACGCAGGGAATATCCAGGTTTTTCTTTTTAGTAAGATTCAACACTGCCAGACCGCTTAATTCGGGAAGAACGTAATCTGAGATGATAATATCCCAGGATCCTTTTTCGAGGGAGTTAACTAGTGACTCTTCCGTCGTAACTATTTCGTATTTTGGGGTATATCCGTCCCTTTGCAAATGCCGAAGCAGCAAAATGGCATCGTCTTCTGAATCTTCAACAATGAGTACACTCAACGGTCTATCCAATTTTTCACCCCTTGAATCCAGCTCCCTTCCTCCCCAGATGGAAAAAGACCACATTCCCTGAAAATCCAATGTTCGTAGAACAATTGCATCTTATCATATTTTATTTTAAGTATCTATTAAGTTCTGCCAGACGGTCAACGATCCTGGGAACAATATATGTGGTAGCATGGGGCGGGGCATTACAGCAGGTCTTGACGATCAATTTACCATCACAAACCTCATCTGCGGCTTGCTTAATTATTTTAGCCATTTGAGGGTAGGCTTTTTCGGTAAGGGCTTGAGTGCCGTAGCTGTCCTTATGAGTGTCCATCCCGCAAAGCCAGTATATCAACTCAGGCTTGAATTCTTTAAGCCTGTGAGGAACTTCTTTTCGCACAGCCTCAATTTCTTCTTCATCAGACATTCCATGGGGGAAACAGAATTTTGTGGTGGTCTCCATTTTCGCTTCGTAGCCGTCTTCCCAGGAATAGCCTCCACAAAAACAGATATGCAGCATTTCTTCATCATTCCGGTAAAGGTCCCGGACACCATCGGCATGATGGGTATCTGTATCTACAATAGCGAACCGTTTTCCCAGGCGCAAAGCCCGGGCGTGCGGAATCCCAAGACCGATGACATTAAAGTAACATCCTCCCCAGGCGCTATCCCGGTGGGCATGGTGACCTCCGACTCCGCAAATAACCAGGGCGTTATTAATTTCTCCGGTTAATACTTTTTCAGTCGCCCCCAGCATGCCGCCGATGGAATACAGAGATACTTCCCACCATTGAGTCCGTTTTATTTCATCAACCCATTGCTGGCTATGAAGACGAAGAATCTCCTCTTCAACCGCTTTTCGGGATTCATACCATTTAACATTCGGTTCATCGAAAATTCCTGCTTTCTCAATGGCTTTAAATCCTTGTTCAACACCCATCGCCAAACTGCTATACGCTTCCTTGCCACAAACATCATGGTAAAATACACCTGTTTTTTTCATTATTATACCTCTCTTTAGTTTCTAAAACTGTGGACCGGAGGGGGGATTCGCCCTCCTCTACGGATAAATTTTTGACTGGAAAAATTACTGACCGCGATTATCGGAGATCTGCCCAAAAGACCACCAAATTCTACTTCTTCACCGGCTTTTTTACCAAAGACCGGGATAATGCGGACGGAGGTAGTCTTGTTATTTACCATACCGATGGCTGCCTCATCGGCGATGATCGCCGAAATCGTTTCATCCGGGGTATCTCCTGGAATAGCAATCATGTCCAATCCAACAGAACAGACGCAGGTCATTGACTCTAACTTATCAATTGAAATGGAACCTCTTTTTACGGCTTCAATCATACCGGCATCTTCGCTTACGGGAATAAAAGCTCCTGACAGACCTCCGGCGTGGCTGCAAGCCATCAGTCCTCCCTTTTTAACCGAGTCCGTGAGCAGGGCCAGAGCAGCCGTAGTCCCATGAGCGCCGCAGGACTCTAATCCCATTTCTTCTAAAATATTGGCAATACTGTCCCCAATTCTGGGAGTGGGTGCCAGCGAGAGATCAACTATCCCGAATGAAACGTTCAGGCGTTTGGAAGCTTCCTGCGCAACGAGCTGTCCGGCCCTTGTGATTTTGAAGGACATTCTTTTAATGGCGTCCGCCAGGACATCAAAAGATTCGCCCTTTACTTTCTCTATAGCAGATCGGATTACCCCTGGACCACTGATGCCGACATTAATAACGCAGTCTCCCTCTCCGACGCCTGTAAAGGCACCCGCCATAAATGGATTATCCTCGACAGCATTCGTGAACACTGTCAACTTAGCGCAACCAATACTATTCTTTTTCGCGGTAAGACGGGCTGTCTCTTTAATAATATGTCCCAATTCATTAATAACATTCATGTTGACACCGGCTTTAGTGGTACCGACATTTACAGAGGAGCATACCACATCGGTGCTTGCCAGGGATTCAGCTATCGAATCAAGCAATATTCGGTCGCCTTTGGCACAGCCTTTATGTACCAGGGCGGAGAAACCTCCAATAAAATCGACTCCTATTTCTTTAGCGCTCTGATCCATCGTTTCAGCAAATTTTACATAATTATCATCACTCGTAGCAGCCGCAATCAGACAAATAGGTGTGACAGCAATACGTTTGTTGACGATAGGAATACCATATTCCGTTTCTATATCTTCGCCAACCTTTACGAGGTTGCCGGCGAGCCTGGTAATTTTTTGGTGAATTTTCTCTCTGGCTTTATCTCCGTCTGAATCAATACAGTCGAACAGGCTAATACCCATTGTGATCGTCCGGATATCCAGATTCTCGTCTTGAATCATTCTGACCGTTTCCAGTATATTATCCCTGTTAATCATGGCTGACATAGTCAATCGCTCCCTTTTCTTAGATCTGATGCATGGCGTTAAAAATATCTTCCCTTTGAATCCTGATTTCCATTCCCAGTTCAGTTCCCTTGGCATTCAACTTTTCCTGAATTTGATGAAAAGCATCCCTCGCATCCGTCATATCAACCAGCATGATCATAGCAAAATATTCCTGAAGAGTGGTCTGACTAATGTCTAATATATTGATGCCGGCGCTGGCCAGCTCAGTGCTTACCCCGGCAATAATCCCTTTTCTATCTTTTCCGATGACAGTGATCACTGCTCGCATAATTAACCTCACTCTTAGAATGTATATTTAAGATAAATTTAACCGACCGTGACTGCATTGTCAAAAATAAAAATGATCTTTACCTGGTGATTCTGGCTAAGCTACGGTTTGAAATATCAGGAGCCTGGATCGTGTGTGATTTGTATTAGCCTCCGGGTATCAAACTCTGATATAATACCTAACATAAATATATATGCTTAATCGAGATAAATAATCATGGGGGATAGGAACAAAGATGAAAGTTCTACACCAAATCCGGTACCAGCCAGCAAAAGTGGTGGGGGGATACACCGACCGTATACTCAGAGTTAATCTCAGCAAGCCAGAAATAACAATCCAGGAACTGCCGGCTGATTTTAAGAGTAAATACACTGGAGGCCGTGGGTATGCGTTGAAGCTGATATGGGATGAGACGAGTCGGGAAACCCGGTCAGATAGTCCGGAAAATTTGCTGGTGATGGCCAGTGGCCCTCTGTGCAACGATCCAGGTTTTCCCGGATCGGGTAAATTTATCGTCGGCACAATATCTCCTCTAACAGATACTTTTATTGATTCTAACGTAGGAGGACATTTTGGGCCGCTCTTGAAGCTGGCGGGGTTCGATGCTTTGGCGATTTCGGGTATATCCAGGGAAGATGTCATGGTGTCTATCGACGGTGATGCTAAAACTATCAGTATTGCAGTAGCACCTGTGTATGACATCAATAATGATAAAGGCGCATTATCTTACGGGATGGATCTCTTAAAGGATATTAATAATCAGGAATATAGCGATTCTCTAGCGGCCGTAATTGCTGGAGATGGAGCGCTCAAATCAAGATTTGGCATTGTTAATAGCCTTTTCTTTGACCGAAGACGGGACCGCATTCGTTCCAAGCAGGCTGGTAGGGGAGGCACGGGTACAGTAATGCGTTTGAAGGGACTTCGCAGTATTTTAGTTCGTTCCAGTCTAACGAAGGCTAATGGTAATCAAGCCATCAACAAGGAACTGGCTCGCCAGGCGGGGACGAAACTAAAAGATACCGTTGCTAAGTGTGATCCGGTCCAGCTAAATCTGGAATCCTGGGGTACTACCGGCCTATCGGAGTATATGAATAAATTTCATCTTTTACCCATTAATAACTACCAGTACGGCCAAAGTCCTGAGGCTCCTAAACTTTTCGGGAATGTTTTTCTAGAAAAATATTTCTGTAAAGATCTCCCGGACGGCTGCTATTACGGATGTAATCTGGCTTGCGCCAAAAGTGCAGAAAATGTCATGTTCGAACGAGGACCTAAAACCGGGCAAAAGATCAATGTCGACGGTCCGGAATATGAAACTGTCGGCGCGGTGAGCTGTATGGGAATCTTTGATCCTCAGTTCGTCCTCGAGTATAACTGGTATTGTGATGAGTACAGTCTCGATACCATTTCCACAGGAGTTACCGCAAGTTTCTTCATGGAATGTGTTGAGAGAGGTTTTCTCACTAAAGATGACATCGGTTATGATTTGAGATTTGGCAACTTAGATGCAGCCGACCGTCTGGTGCACGAAATTGGAAGAGGCGAAGGGTTTGGGAAGATCGCCGGGCAAGGAATTGCCAGAGGTAAATTTTGGGTTGCCCGGAAATACGCCTCCAGAAAACAGGTATCCGAGCAGAGCGTTATTGCCGAATTGAATAAATTCGCGATGGAATTGAAAGGCCTGGAATTTTCAATGTATATCACTAAAGAATCTCTGGCCCAGCAGGGTGGATATGGATTTGCATTAAAAGGTCCTCAGCATGATGAAGCATGGCTGATCTTTATGGACA
>DEUU01000266.1:2966-3535 GCA_002362735.1 Dehalococcoidia bacterium UBA3254 | reverse complement strand
CCCCATTCGTTATCATACCATGCTAACACTTTTATCATATCTCCATCAATAATCATAGTACTTTCGGCATCGAAAATAGCACTCGCCGAATTACCTCGAAAATCAACACTTACCAGGGGTTCTTCACAGTACTCCAAAATTCCTTTGAGATAGCCTTCTGCAGCGGATTTAAAGACCTGGTTTACTTCAGAAGAAGTGACTTTTTGTTTTAAATCCGCAACAAAATCACAGATCGACACGGTTGGGGTAGGTACCCGCAATGAGATTCCATTTAATTTCCCTTTTAGCTCCGGAATAACTACACCAACCACCCGGGCGGCTCCGGTGGAAGTAGGCACAATATTCAACGCAGCAGCCCTGGCACGGCGGAGATCTTTATGCTGCATATCTAGAAGACGCTGGTCGTTGGTATAGGAATGCGCCGTAGTCATCAGACCACGGGTAATACCGAAGTTATCATGCAGGACTTTAATTACCGGAGCAATACAGTTCGTTGTACAGGAAGCGTTCGAAATAATGTTATGTTTCTTGGGATCGTATTCTTTTTCATTAACCCCCATAACCACCGT
>DEUU01000266.1:0-2583 GCA_002362735.1 Dehalococcoidia bacterium UBA3254 | reverse complement strand
CCGAAATCTTTCCAGGGTATTTTACCCGGGTCTCGTTCGGCTAAAACTCTAACTTTTTTACCATTTACAATGATAGCGTCTTGAGAAGCCTCTACAGACCCCGGAAACTTCCCGTAGTTGCTGTCGTACTTGAACAAATGAGCGTTGGTTGTTGTATCTGTCAGATCGTTGATGGCAACGATTTCCATCTCCGATCTATTTTGCTCCGTGGCAATGCGCATCACCTGCCGGCCGATACGGCCAAAACCATTAATACCGATTTTAGTTACCATTCCCCTCCTCCCCTCAAAAACCTTATCTAAATTCTTCTAACAATTTATCAAATTTCATTGGATCAAGCGGTTGCTTTACTAAAGGAATTTCTTTAGTCACCGGAAGACTTTCCTCGAAAACCGGCCTGTCTACTTTATAGAAAAGCCCGATGGGTATCTTTTCACCCCATTCGAGCGCCTTTTTGAATGCCGCTACCCTGTCTGCCGGGTCGTAACTTTTATCATCTTCCAGTTTATAAAGATGCTGCTGATAATATTGGTACGTGTTTACGTGGTTGTAAGTGACGCAGGGTTGAAATATATCGATTAAGGCGAAACCCTTATGTCTGACAGCCATACTGATCATCTTACTTAAATGTTCAGTATCAGCCGAATAACTGCGGGCTACAAAACTTGCGTTGGTGGCGATTGCCAGAGCTAACGGATTCAAAGGCTCCCAGGCTCCCGCAGGCGTAGTCTTTGTTACAAACCCCCGGTCGCTGGTGGGCGATGCCTGGCCCTTGGTTAGACCATAAACCTGATTATTATGCACAAGGTAGGTAATATGAACATTACGGGCCATGGCATTAATGAAATGATTACCCCCTTCTCCATATCCATCTCCATCCCCACCCACAGCAAGCACAGTCAATTCTGTATTAGCGATTTTAGCTGCCACCGCCGCAGGTAAAGCCCGACCATGTAATTCATTCAACAAATTACATTTTAAATAATGAGGGAATTTCCCTGCCTGCCCAATGCCAGACACAAACAGCACCTGATGAGGTTCAAGTTTTAATTCTACCAGGGCTCTTTTCACAGCCCGCAAGATTCCAAAGTTGCCGCATCCCGGACACCATTGATTCTCAACTTGAGAAAGATAGTCCTGGACAGTAATAGCCGGAGATTCTCCTGTTCTGACCATCGCTAAATCACCCCTTTTTCAATTCATCAAGAATGTATTGAGCAGAGATCGGACGTCCATCCCATTTATTTATCCGGTGATTGATTTTGAAGCCTGTTTCTGCATGTATTATATAAGCCAGCTGACCCGTCGCATTACTTTCAATGACAATGCTCTTTTCGATCCCTTTTAGAGCCTCAGATACTGCATTGACGGGAAACGGCCATATTTCGCTCAGGTGGAGAACATTATTCAGAACGCCCTCTTTATTCAATGTCTCTGAAGCTTCCTTAATAGCTCCATAGGTACTGCCCCATCCAATCAGAGTTATTTTAGCTCCCGCTGTTTTATGGAAACGGGGAGGACTGATTTCCCGCGTTAATCCGATGTACTTACGCAGCCGTTTGGCTACTTGTTGAGTCCGGAATTCGGCGCTTTCCGTAAGGTGTCCGGTCTCATCATGTTCGTCAGAATCCGACACGACCAGGGCCCGGCTTTGCATAGGTAAAGCTCTGGGAGAAATTCCGGATTCGGTAATTTTATAACGTTTATAATCTACCAGTTTTCCGGCTTCTTCATCGGAGAATAGCTCGCCTCTTTCTATTTTAACCTTTCCAAGATCGAATTTTTCCACGTCGCTAAATGAGTTAGCTAAATGGGTATCCGTTAAAATAATTACCGGAGTTTGATACTTCTCAGCGAGATTAAAAGCTTTCGTCGTTAAATAAAATGCATCTTCAGCGGTCGCCGGGGCAAACACTACTCTCGGAAATTCTCCGGTCCCTACGCGGGTAGCAAAAAGAAGTTCTTCCTGAGATGTACGAGTCGGCAAACCCACTGCCGGGCCCGGACGCTCTCCCAGTACTATTACCACTGGAGTTTCTGTAATCCCGGCCAGGCCAATTCCTTCAACCATCAATGCGAAACCGCTCCCCGAGGTAGCAGTCATGGACCGGACCCCGGTATAACCCGCTCCTACTACCATATTAATAGCTGAAATCTCATCTTCTGGTTGTAATACGGTTACATCGTAATCTCTGCCCTTGTCCATCATAAATTCCAAAATAGGTGTCGTGGGGGTCATGGGATAAGCGGCCACGAATTTACAGCCAGCCGCCATGGCTCCCAAAGATAAAGCATCGCTGCCGTTGATGAACATACATCCGCCTTCTCCGGCTGCCTGACAAACCTGGGTGAAGGTCTTCGGGATATGCTGGGAGGCATAGTCAAAGCCTGCTTTAGCCGCTTTCACATTGTCTTCCTGGACTTTCTGAGGATTCTTGGCAAAGTGCCAGCGTAAAACATCGGCCAGAATGTTAAAATCGAATCCTATCAACCCCAGCACCGCCCCCACCGCCACGGAGTTGCTCATGATTTTGTTGGCAGCCGCTGCCTCAGCCAGATTTTCGAGTGGAATAT
Organism: Dehalococcoidia bacterium UBA3254; assembly: GCA_002362735.1. The sequence continues at coordinate 9 of DEUU01000266.1, read as the reverse complement.
CGACAAAAA
>DEUU01000475.1 GCA_002362735.1 Dehalococcoidia bacterium UBA3254 | reverse complement strand
TGATGATGTCCATCATCATCCGGATAGTCGTAGTCTTCCCGGCTCCATTAGGTCCGATTAGTCCGAAAATTTCCTGCGGGGAAACCGAGAAAGATAAATCGACTACCGCGGCTTTATCGGCGTAGGATTTGGAGATATGCTTGACTTCAACTGAAGGCATATTAGTCGCTCCTTTTAACCGCTCTTCCTTGAACCTGCGGGCGCCAGAGTATAGGTCTGGTTATTGCCTCCCAGGATTTTCGGAGTGTTCTTTAAACCAGATAATTATACTGGTTTTTATAGATCGTTAACAGATAATCTCCAAACGTATATCAGGCCGTCGTAATAGCTTACGATTTTTAGTCCTGTGACGGGATATTCAATTAGTTAACCTGCCTTGGTTTCAATCCCATATTATTTATATCCATTTGGCTGAAATGCGGATTGATATACATTATCGATGGACATATACTTATTTCGCCAAGGTCAAATTATGCTGAAAATGAAATCTGGGTCTGAAATTGAGGAGGAATTAATGTCCACACGAGAAATCATGGCCAAAGAACGGTGGGCAACTGAGGAGGCTTTCATCAAAGGTAATATCGATGCCCTGGATGAAGTCTTCGCCCCTGACTGTGTTTTTCACTCACCTCCTCTACTGCCTTCATATGATCTACAAGTAATGAAGATAACCGCGATTAATTTGATAGAGGGCATGAGTGACATCCGTTGGAACTGGGATGAAATCATTGTCCAGGGTAACTCTGCCGTTCAACGATTTACCCTGCGTGGGAAACATACGGGTGTAATACCCGGTATGCCGGCGCCGCCTACCGGAAAAGAATTGATTTTAACCGGGTGCACTGTTTATCACTTGAAGAAGGATAAGATTGTCGAATTTAATGAATATAATGATTGGTTGGGCTTTTTTCAGCAATTAGGCCTCGTCCCGCCTTTGGGATAGAAACAATATTTCCTTCCCTCCAATATTTTATTTAGGTCTAATTCAGGTGACTGCCGTCGCAGAATGGTTTGTTGGAGCTTTTACCGCAGCGGCATAATGTGACTTTGTCTCTAATTTCATAAGTTTTACCATCTGCCGATTCAACGGGAATGTCTCCCCGCACCCAGACCGGTCCCATTTTCTTGGCTTGAGTATCCTCAACTAAACCGATTGACGGCTCTGAATCCGGCTCAACTGCTTTTCCTTTTTTATCCCAGGTTATCAGCCTTCCTGAAGGGCATTCTCTGGCTTCCTCAATGGCTATTTGTCTGGCGCCAGGATCTCCGGATTTCTGAGTGAGCTCCCAGGGTCCTCCGGCGCGGTGACAGAAACGGGCGCGGGCACACAATTCCTTGGCATCGGTCAATTTTAGGTCTGGCCCATTAAACTCTCGAGCCTGCTCCAGATAGGGAGTATTGGAAGCTGTTTCTGTACCCTCAAACTTGACTTTAACATGGCTGCCATCACAATAGGGTTTATGCTGCGAGTGGCCGCAGCGACATAGAGCATAACTTTCCTGGACCGGGTATTTCTGACCTTCCTTCCAACCATGGCACTGGTCCTCCTTGTCCACACAGATATCCTGCTCTGACAAGGGTACTCCTCCCGTTACCAGGTATGGGCCATTGGTTGTGACCTTGACTTTGGAACTAACCTCCTTTGTAGCATTCTTTTTAATTTTTCTCATTTTGTAATCCTCCTACCACCTCTAACATTGATTATATTCCCTGATACCATCACTAATAACCCTATATAAAAATGTAGACCCCCGCAAATGGTATGACGGGGGCTTTCCTTAAGTTCCTTAAATGACTAATAAGACATTTACACTAAAATTGTGCGTGTTACGGTTTTAGTGTAAGGTGTAAAATATTTTAACCAGAATCCTTTGGCGGTAGGATTGAAGCTTTCAAAATCAACCCCCAGCCGCATGAAACCTTCTTTTTTAAGCTGTCGTATCAAAAACTGTAACAAATTAGCGAAAAGACCGGTCCCACGGTACTCCGGAATCAGGTAGGCTCCGCAAATATTCGTCATTTTTTTGTCGTAAGTAATGAAGTTTTCTCCGGAGGGCGCGATCTCAATAAACGCAATAATCTGATTATTTTTAATGGCACAGAATAATCTGGAATGCCTCATCCGGGTTTTATCTATCAGTTGTGTCTCGCTAAACCGCGGGTACTTTAAAAACATGGGGCTTTCACCCAGGTGGGATATAAGCCCGTATTTTAGTGAGACGATTTTATCGACCTCACTGATCGGCAGTTCTTCTAAGTCGCAATCAGTCACTTTTTCGCAATTTAGGGGTTCCAACGCTCTGACAGCATCTATGCAATACAGCCCAAATCCATTCCAGAAAAAACTCTCCAGACCTTCAGTATCATGCGCATAGAGGGCTATTGAATGACTGCCAATTCCCTGTTTGGCCCATATTCTCGCGGCGCTCTGGTACAAGTATGAATAGATTTTTCCCCGGTTCTTTTTGATCGCCCCATGAGCTTGAATTGGTGAAAACACTCGTTTATGAATCTCACTATCATCTGGCCTATAGCAACCCAAATAACCGGACAAAACTCCATTTTCCAATAGAACGACACCCAGTCTGTTATCAGCGAACTCTCCTAGGTCCGGGAAATTATCCGGTGCCGGCAATACCGGAACACCGTGTCTTTCTTCTTCATAATTGCCCCTGGCAATTATGAGAGCATCGTCAATATGTTTTGGCTGGAAAATCTCTATATCCAAATTTCAATCGCTCCGCTCTATTAAGATTTCATCCCTTCAAGTTGTTATTTGATAGACCGGGAAAGCCAGACCGACAATTTAACATAATCTAACTACGGATTATACGGTAGGATTTTGGCTGATTGGACTGTTAGCTGGTATTGGTAGGCATTCATATGCCCGTATTGGCCACCATATTCCAGGGTACCCCTTAGCTCCACCTTGCCATAATGGGCAGGATATCCGGTCGGATTATTCGGTTGCACCTTAAGCTGTTTACTTACCTCTTCAGGCAGGCCGCTCTTGACCCAGATCTTGGTTCCTCCCGGCTGGACATTGCCTTCAGCAAAACTGGAAGGGTCGAGTCGTTCTGCCAGCACTTCTATTTCAAAACCGTCGAACCAGAAACCCTGTATCGTAATCACTTTTCCATTGTATTTATCAGGCGCCGCATTCAGTTGGGCATAGTCTATGCTGCTGATAGGGGATGTTTCGCTTCCTGCGGGTGAACTATTGCTTGAATTGGTACTGGAGCAGCCAGCCATTCCTACTATTGCTAAAGAAGCGAACAACACCCGTAAATAAATCCGTAGTCTTATTTGTAGCATACAGGTTAACCTTGTCCTCTCTTAATATTTTGTTACTTGGCAAAATGATTCACCTTTTATTTATGCCTATTTTATGCAATTTTTGAATATAGTTCAATCGAACCAGAGGATTGAATCCTACCTATATAATCGATTCTTGAAAGCCGGACCGAAGTTAACTTTATCACCCGTTCAAATATTCTTGATGTATTTCGCTCATGATTTTAGCGGCGAAAGGACCTTTTTCTACATCCGTCATATTAAACATGGGTAGAACCCAGTCCATAGTTGACAGGTTTTCCAACAGCATGGGAATCAGGTCATAAGGAACCGAAATCAGCACCAGTCCTTCCGGCAGCAACTTTTTACTCTTCATGCCGTACCCAAGACCGGTAATCGTGTAGTTTAGATTACCTGTCATATACGGATAAATAAATATCCACGCACACATAAGAACTGGAGTGATGGTGGTTGTGAGCGGTTTACCGGTTGAATAACTCAACGCCCTCAATATGATTTCTGCCTGGTCTGGCCTAGCGGTGATTACGAGCAGATCCGGGTTAAACGGTGTCTCGCTTATTCGAGAAAATGCTATGTGCCTGAGTGTCCCCGCGGGGATTTTCTGTACAAACTGATAGATTCGCCGGTTAGCTCGAGCTTCCTGGTAGATATGTTCCTTGGCGCCTATCTGGCCGCTTTCATATGTCGGTTCCGGTTCCATAAATCCTAAAAGAAGACGGTCCACGCACGAAAAATTATCAGCGCTGGCATAGAAGGGATGCATATCCTGAGCTTCGCGAAA
>DEUU01000282.1 GCA_002362735.1 Dehalococcoidia bacterium UBA3254 | reverse complement strand
AACTGGAAGGGATTATTTCTTTAACCGGCGACTAATATTACAGAAGTACTATTTAGGGAAACTGATGATTTTGGGAATGCGGTAATATTCTGAACCTGCTTGTTCTTCTGAATAACATAGCCAGTACATGATAATCAAAGAAGAATAGTAGATTATAGAAAAGTGGGCATTCTCGAATTCGTGCGAGACTATTGAAAGAAAACTAGAATATAAGGAATCTTTATTTAGTACTTTAGTATTCTAATGTAGTAATGCCTTGTTAACAGGCTAAAGAGGGTGTATAATTTGCGTGATAAAAGGAATATCTTCTTCACCAAAACCAGGGTCGACGATTTAGGATCAGTGCGAATTTCCCAATTCATTACTTGTTTGGAGAGGAATTAGATGATGGTATTATCTAAAACCAAAGAAAAGATTGTAGAGTTTATCAATGAGTACTTTATCAAAGACTCCGGAGTAATAATAAAAGACGATACCTCCTTTTTAGATGAAGGCATACTGGACTCAACTGGGGTAATGGAATTGGTAGCTTTTATTGAAACTGATTTTAAGATTCGAGTAGAGGATGAAGAGATCATTCCTGATAACTTTGATTCCATTGATAAATTGGTCGCTTTCATTGATATGAAACTCAAAAACAAACGTTAACAATCGGCTCAAGATAATATAAAATGTTAGTCAATGACTTTTTAGTAAATAGCGCACATTTAAAACCTCACAAAATCGCATTAGTTTGCCAGGGTCAAAGGTTAACTTACACCGAGATAGACGAAGCCTCGATCGCCCTTGGTGAAGCTTTAATCGCAGAAGGACTTCAGAAACAAGACCGCGTCGTTGTGCATCTTGACAACTCAGTGGAATCGGTAGTTTCTATCTTCGGGATTCTACATGCCGGTGGTATATTCGTGGTAATAGATCCGAAGGTGAAAGCCCGGAAATTAGCCTATATCATGGCAGATTGTAATGCCAAAATGTTGATTTCTGATTCGAACCATATCAAGCAGATATCCGAATTATTACCAGAATTATCAGACTTAAAATGTATTTTAGCCACCGATTTTAGAGCGAACGCTGAACTTAAGGATTTTACTCCTCAAGTTAAATTACTAGATTTTAGAGAAACAACCCGCCGTGCATCTTCGAATAAACAAGAACCTGTTTGTATTGATATCGACCTGGCCAGCTTGATCTATACCTCTGGTTCCAGCGGTAATCCCAAAGGTGTGATGTTGACTCATCGCAATATGGTGTCAGCTGCCGAATCCATTATTCAATATTTGGGAAACGAGCCAGACGATATTATTATAGATACCTTACCTCTATCTTTTGACTATGGACTATACCAATTGCTTATGACGTTCAAATTTGGAGGTACTCTCATTTTGGAGAAAGGCTTCATTTTCCCGGAGCAAATAATTCGCACGATAGTAAAGGAAAAAGTCACTGGATGGCCTGTAGTACCTACAATCGTCGCCATGTTATGCCGGCAAAATAATCTTAACCAGCATGATTTTTCTCATTTGAGATATATTACCAGCACCGGCCAGGTATTACCATCAAGACATATTACCAAACTAAGAGAATCCTTTCCAAAGGTCAAGATTTATTCGATGTATGGGCTAACCGAGTGTAAACGGGTTGCCTATTTGCCGCCGGACCAGATATGTAAGAGACCTGAGTCAGTTGGAAAAGCCATGCCTAACACTGAGGCCTATATTGTTGATGATAAAGGAAAGGAAATTACTGAGGCAGGGAAACCGGGAGAGCTGGTAGTTCGAGGATCCAATGTTATGCAAGGGTACTGGAATCTCCCGGAGGCTACTGCCAAAGCGTTACGTCCAGGGCATTATCCTGGGGAAAGAGTCCTGTATAGCGGGGACTTATTTAAAAAAGATGCAGAAGGTTACCTTTACTTTTTAGGGCGTAAAGATGACATCATCAAGACTTCCGGACATATGGTAAGCCCCAAAGAGGTAGAGAACATTCTTTGCGAGATCGAAGATGTGGTTGAGTCAGCAGTAATTGGAGTAGAGGATGAGATCTTAGGACATACCGTCAAAGCCTTTGTTCATGTGACAGAGAACTCCAAATTGACTGACAAAGACGTTATCACTTATTGTTCCAAGCATCTGGAGGATTACGCCATACCAAAACAAGTTGTTTTTTGTGGACCTCTACCGAGAACTGATAGTGGTAAAGTCAAGAAGCTGGATCTTCATTAGTTGGTTTCCAATTAGTAGAAATATGCAATTTATCGAGATATCCTGAAAATGGGTTGCTCTAGAGATTAGGAGATTATCGACAATGAACACCGAACAACCGTCGAATGTAAGGTATTGTGGAAATTGTTCTCTTCCTTCTACATTTCCTGGTATTCATTTTAATAATGAAGGGACGTGCAATTTTTGCCAGGACTATAAGGGCTCAGGATTTCAGGAGACCCAAAAAGCTATATATAAACAGAAATTTTTAGCCCTTCTTAAAGAAAACCGGGGACATTCCGCTTATGACGCTTTAATGTGTTACAGTGGCGGCAAGGATAGTACATACACTCTTGCTATTCTTAAAGAGGAATATCGCCTCAATGTGTTAGCCGTGTCTTTTGATAATGGATTTTTACCGGAACAGACTCTTGAGAATATCAAAAATGTGGTAGAAAAACTGAATGTAGACCATGTCTTAATAAAACCTCGGTTTGATATACTGGCCGGAATATTTGACTATTGTGCTGTTAACGATGTTTTTCCACTAAAAGCTCTGGAAAGATCCAGCGCCATATGTACATCTTGCATGGGAATTATCAAGTACTCCGCCTTACGCATGGCTCTAGAAAAAGATATACCGTTAGTTGCCTACGGTTGGTCTCCGGGGCAGGCTCCAGTCTCCAGTTCGGTGATGAAAAACCTGCCCCTTATGGTAAAAAAAATGCAGAATACTCTACTAGAACCCCTTCGCCGGATCGCGGGCAATGAAATAATCCCTTATTTTCTAGAAGATAAACACTATAGCGATCCTTACCGCCTTCCCTACAATATCAATCCCATGGCGTTTTTGGATTATGATATTGACGCTATTTACCGAAGCATTTCCCGTTTTGGCTGGAAAAAACCAGAAGAAGTTGATGCCAATTCCACTAATTGCTTGCTCAATTCTTTCGCCAATTATGTTCACAAAAAGAAACTCGGGTTCCATCCGTATGCATTCGAGCTGGCCAATCTGGTTCGGGAAGGAAACCTGGATAGAGAAACTGCTATGCAACGGCTTCAATTTGAAGAAGATGCGAACACTATTAAAATGGTAAGGGAAAAAATTGAAAGAGCCAAAGTTGTCTCTTTAAAATAAATATGTGCCAGTTATGTGATTGTAGATATTTCAGATTACAGCAACAGAAAGCGGAGAATACTGGCGATTAACCTTCTTTATTAGTCATAGACTACAACTAATTTGACTACCGGCTTGAATATTACTTTGTCGCTGCCGGTAAACACTAAAGAATCATCCATATCGAAGTCTATTGTGATTGTAGTAGTCTGGTTATTACGGATTTCGAAGAAAGAAACCAGTTTCAACTTAGCACCGGGCAAGTCAATGTCGACATCAACTTTCTGTCCATCTATCAGAGCATCGATAATTTCGATGTCCATTCTGATTTGTGTGTAGTTACCGGTAACAAGTCTCGCTTCTCCGAGAACAGCCGCCAGGCTGGTGTCTCTCAACTGGATTAAATCCAAAGTGCTTTCTTCTGAACCGACTGTCACAAAGCCGGCATTCTCATCTATGCTATTCTTGCCAACCTGAATATTACTTAGTCTAACGTTTATTTCTTTCACGTCACGCTGAGGAGGGGCATCGGTTACTAACAATTTAAGGATGCCTGTGTCCGCTACATAAATAGGAGCGGTCGGTAAGTCTGGTGTTGATGAAGTGAAAGGCGGTTTCTCGGGTGGTGATGGGAGCACTAGTGAAGTCGATGGGACTGTAGAGTCTGGTAGATTAATGGAATTGGTTGTAGTCTGCGCTGACGAGGGCGTCGGAAACTTTCCAGACTGTTCCGGTGTGTTTATTGAATCGGGTGGAGTTGTCCCCGAGGGTAAAATAGCCTCTCTGGTGGAACTCGTTGAAGATGTCACTAGAGGTGTGATTGTTACGGTGCTTAGATCTGATGGAGTTATTCCAGGTGGTAAAGTGGGTGAGCTGAAAGCCGAGATGGCATCAGGTGTGGTGGGAGGCGGAGCTACAACAAGGGGGGATCGTTCCTGGCCTGGAAAACCGGCACTAAAATATATAATTAGAAAAGTGACAATCGCTACTGCGACTGCTGCAGGAGCCCAGAATAAGGGTTCGTTCCAGAAGTGACGGGACTTTCGGGTCCTAATGGTATGTCCCTCTTTTATCAACAAAGCAAATAGTCTTTCTCTAAAAGCCGTCGACGCCGATGCCTGATGGCAAGACTTTTTTAGTAAAGCCGCAATTTTTTCGTCTTCGGATTGATAATCTGGCACGGAATATTCCTGTTTTTGGGGCAGATAAAGAAGACTGTCTATTAGTTAGTCGCGCGAAATCAGGATTTTACCTCACATTTTCGGAAAGATTTTTCCTTAAAATGTTGCGAGCTCTTGTTAACACCCCATCAACAGATTTTCGAGACCGGTTCATCACTCGGCTGATTTCAACGATAGTCATCTCTTCAACATACTTCAAGAGGAGTACTTGCCGGTAATCTAGGGGCAAGGATGCTAATACAGTACCCACGTCTATTTTAAGATCAACAGACTCAATTTCTGCTACAGAACGGCTATTATATTCACTCGATTTTGTATCTATAAAAGAATTCGCCTCAATACCAGCGTAATAGACCTCATTTTGTTTGGTTCTGTAGTAATCGACAATCTTATGACGCGCAATACTGACCAGCCAGGTGAAGATTTTACTATTCCCTTTAAAACTTTTGGAGGACTTCAGTGCACTAATAAAGACATCCTGGACAATGTCTTCGGCTACCGGATGGTTGTCTCTAACACTATGAAAAACAAAACAATAAAGCCGGTTGAAGTAGCCGATGTAAAGCGTTTTAATCGCTTCCGAGTCACCACGTTGTAATCCTAGTGCTAATTCGTGTTCAACCGCTCCCGATATCGGAAAGACTCTACCTGCAGCTAGCTGTGAATTTGTTAGAAATGATCCATCGTTAAACAATAC
>DEUU01000326.1 GCA_002362735.1 Dehalococcoidia bacterium UBA3254 | reverse complement strand
TGTTAAGGCAATTCCGAAAATGATAAAGGCAAAAGACCAGTTAAACAGGCTGACTAATCGCTCGGATCCGGGAACGATAATTAATGTGCCAAGTCCGGAACCAGCTGATACAATGCCCAGAGCTAAACCTCGTTTTTGTTTAAACCAGCGGGAAACAAGGGTAGTCCCGATAGCGAAAGCGCCGCTTAAACCGATGGCTTCTACAGTAGCAAAGGTGAGAATCATCTGCCAGAGAGAATTGACCTGGCTGGAAAAGATATACCCTAATCCGGCCATGATGCCGCAGAAAATCATGACGATCCTTGCACCGTACCTGTCAGCTAACCAGCCGAGACCTATCCCGGCTGCGCCTCGAATGAAATAAGCTGCTGAGTATATAAATGAGACAGTGGCCCTGTCCCAATTAAAATAGTCTGCTAATGGCTTGAAAAAGACGCTATAGCTGAATATCATACCCGTGCTCAAGCCAACCAGCAGGGTGCAGGACGCGACAATGATCCAACCATAATATAATTTTCTGTGTTTTATCTGAATATCTTGCGAACAGGATTTATTTGGCATAAATAGATTGCGTTCCCTTCATTGCACGAGTAAACTTTACATATAAAGTCATGGGAATTTCTGTCGATCTAAACACGCGTAATTGTCTAAATATTAGCACACCTGGATTTTAAAGTTAATTTACAGAAATATTAGGCCAATTGACTTGTTCTCGAAAAGCCATTAAACTCAAATTTTAGTTACTTCGATGCTAAAACGGAGGACGTAAATGGATGAAGAAAACAAATTGCCGCCAATTATAGAATGTCCCGGGAGTTATTTGTTAAAAGAAAGCGATGATCAGGAAATCAGCCAGGGACCGGCCGTTTTGATGCTGGATGAAGAAAAATTGACTGTTCTACCTGAGTCCGGCGAGACGCTGCTTATCCACTACCGGGATATCATTCAAGTCCTTAAACTTAATTATAAAATTGAGATCGAACTCGTCTCCAAAGAGAAGCTCGCTCTTTTTAATTTGGGCTATAAATTTGAAGATTTCTTCAGGGATTTTAATAATCTGAATAACGAGGTGATACTGAAAGACTTGTTAATGAATGAGTCTCTTCTGAAGTCAGGGGTGGAAGCAGACTTCAAGTACGTAGATGAAAATAAAATGGAAAAAACCAGCGGAAAATGCGAACTGCGGATATATGAGACGGGGTTGGTGATAATTACGGAAGATGGCAATTTTACCCGAATCCCTTACAGCGATTTGGTTAATGTCCGGGTGGAGAATTATAGTTTGATAGTGTCCACGGAATATGTAGAGGTTTACATATTTTCGAAAATGGGGCAGGAACTGGATAAATGTAACAAAATGTTGAATGACGCACTGAACAAGCTTGCAACCAAAATACAAATGTTGTTGAAAGAGTTGTTCCCTGCTCTCGACTCTTCGACAATTAGAAGGATCGCCAGATTAATGAAAGAAGGTCGGGCGGCGAGGCGCATGGATATTGAATCAATCTCTCCAGGTTTGTGGTCTGAATTGGAAAACAAGCTGACCGAGTTCGGAATTAAAGATGAGTATGAATATTTGAAATCTATCTCGCAGGCAGAGCGTATGTGCATTGGCGTTAAAAAAGGACTGATGGGCGATTTAACCAGTGAATATATCTGGTTCCTCGCCCCTGTTTTTAGCAATGATCCGTCTCAACCCGGAAATGCCATTGCCATGGAAGCAACCTCAGCCGATGGCAGTGGTAGAGCCACCTATTTCTTCAAAATTATCGAACGGGAACAATATGCAAAATTAAAAAATCCGGAAGAATTGAAGATAGAGGTGGATAAAACACTGAAAAAAATAAGCCGTGATTTGCTATCAGTGAATTTTCGCAGAGAGCCGATTTATTTAACCGATCAGCAACTGGCTTCTCCTGACTATATCGGTTATCAGAGGGCGATAGCAAAAATCCCATCTTTGCGGGAATTGCGCCATCTTTTTATCGGGAGAGTGTTGCATCATTCACCGGAACAGTGGAAGGCGGCAGTGTCGCAATTATTAGATTCCAATGTGAAAACCGGCTAGCCCACTTTAGCGCCGCACTCGCCGCAGAATCTCCCTCCTGCATTAATCTGCGCTCCACACTGCGGACATTTGGTAAGCGCTAAACGAGCGCCGCAGTTATTGCAGAATTTTCCTTCACCTGCAGGTTTTCCGCATTGAGGGCAGAGGGTCTGCCTTTGCTCTATCTTTCCCGTAAAGACCTGGGTTTGAGCAGCCTTGGCTTTAATATCTTCAACCATCTTGTCCGCTCGGGCGGCGGCTACCTCAGTGCTTTCACGCGGAGCTTCCACCACACAGAGTCCGGCTTCCTCATTCCAATCATTATCGCAAACATACTTTTTGCACCGCGGACATCGATGGAAATGTCCCATAGCTTCATTTTGAGCTAATGCAAAAACCTGTTCGTGCTCTTTGTGCCATTCTGGAGACATGCCATGGAATCTTTCACTTAAAATATCTGAACCTCGCTCAACTCCGTATCCGAGGTTGCCGAATTTGCCAGTCATTTGAGCGGCGGTGCCAACAATTCCTCCTAATCCTCTGAAGAATCGTCCTTTTTTATAGGATTTAGCTTCGGTGAAATCAGTCTTGTAGCCTTCGCGGCAGGCATCGCAAAAGAAGGTGAATTGGAATCCGGCTTCAGTGCTGTTGTCTTCAAAATTGCTGGTGAAAGGTTTTAATGCCATAATCGACCTCCCATGTTTACTATTTCAAGGGTTTTCCGCATTTGATGCATTTATTACTGACAGGCGGCTGCACCGTTTGACATCTCTTGTTGGGACATTTGACCACGAGCTGGTTACCGCAGCTTTGACAGTAGTCGCCAAAAAAGGTGGCTTTTCCACAATTGGGACAGGTAATTTCCAGAGAAAGCCCACAACTGCTGCAGGACTTATAATCTTTTTGAATCGGTGCACGACATTTCGGGCATCTTAACGGTCCTATAGGGTTGACTTTAGCGCAGTAAGGACACGTCGTTGAATCGGGTGGAACTAGTTTGTCGCAATATCTACAGGGCTGCTTAAAACCTGGCATAGTCCAACCTCTTAATTCTCAAGTTTTCGGATAGATGTGACCTTAATGGTATCTTATCAAACATTAGGCTGTCAAGCAGAAACAAAAGAATAATGATAATCCCAAATAGGATATTAAGAATGAAAGTTCATTTATGGGCAAAAGCTATAATGATAATAGATGAGGTTAAAAAGGAATGGATTATTAAATGTGGCATCACACAAATGAAACCCAAAGGAGACAATGGCAAAATCCGGAATCTATATTAACTGACATCGGATTAAAACCCGGACAAGTTTTTATGGATATCGGTTGTGGATCCGGTTTCTTTACTCTACCTGCTGCCCGTATTATCGGAACGAAGGGTAAAGTTTATGGACTGGATATTCAAGTTGACGCTATTGACGAGATCAAAAAGAAGGCTGCGAGTGAAGGATTAGTTAATATTGAACTGAGGTTAGGTAGAGCCGAAGAGGTGATTCTGTGCCGCCGTTGCGCGGATATCGTATTTTTCGGCATTGACCTGCATGATTTCGACGAACCGGAAAAAGTATTAAAGAATGCTCATCAGATGCTAAAACCGGATGGAAAATTAGTTGATCTGGACTGGAAAAAGGTCGAAATGGGTTTTGGCCCTCCGTTTTCTAAAAGATTTGATGAGGATGCTGCTTCTCGCCTCATTAAACAAGCTAATTTTAGAATAAAATCGATACAGGATTCCGGAAAGTATCATTACCTGATAATCGCCGGCATGGACTCATAAAGCTGCACTTTGGAAAATGGAAAACACCGAATTAGTTCTCCTGACCAATCTGATCCAGCCCGGTTTGCTGCATTAAATTATGATAATAGCGGGCAATATCGGGATCGTAAATTTCTTCCTCAACTTGTCGGAAAGGACTTCCCAGACACTGACGATAGATTTTGCCGACATCCGGCAACAAACCAGTAGGGTCTTCGGTAACCGTCTCCGGGGTGGTGGGTTCTTGCGCTTTAACTGTAACTGTCGTGTGGACAATCAAGACGGTTACAATGACTCCGCTGACAAGTCCTATCAGCAGACCGATGAGCATTTTCATTTCGAGAACCTCCGTTCGTTGAATTGAGAAATATTTTGCTTTTCGAAAACAAAAAAACCGGACCTTTCGGCTCGGTTTCACTGTTGACTCCCTTTAACCCAAGTGACCATTTACAGATTAAAGTTCATTGTTCCTGCACAAAAATATTCTATTACTGTTATAAAATTAATTCGTATTCGCTAGTGCTTAGCTCCTTCCTTAAAACTGAGTCTTTAACGAATTACCTATACGATCAGTACTATATGTACAGGTACGAAAGTCCTATTTACAATCTAACTTCGAGTTATGGGGAAAGTCAATTATCTTTATCTTAACTTCACTTAATTTATCTTCCCAATTTCATCAAATTAAAAAGAAAACACACCTTTGTCCCAGTACTTTTAGACCATTGCGTCATCTCTCAGGGTTAATTAGAATGAACATACTTCGAGAAAAGAATAGACGGATAAAGAAATGTTAAGTGATAAAGAAATGTTGAGTGATGAAAAGACCTGGACGATGTTGACGGTCAAAGAGGTCGCTGAAATTCTCCATATCCATAACAACACTGTGCGGCGTTGGGCGGACCAGGGCTTAATAAAATCCTATCGAATTGCAAGCAGGGGCGATCGCCGGTTCAAACGGGAGGATATTGCTGTCTTCCTGGCGCAGTTCAATGGAGATGGATTCGGGAATATTAAACAGGATGTCGATCGATAAGATATTCCCTGGTGTTATCATCTTCTCTGCAAAACGATTAACTATTCCTGGAACAGATAGTAATTCCCCTGACTTATTTCATTTTCGTGATTATTGCTGAAATTCCAGATTAGTTATTCAGGTCAGGAAGCTCTCAGCTCATATTGGGGGTCAAGTTCTAAATTGATAATCTGTACAGCTTTCTTCCGGTTAATTTCCACCAAATAGATATTGAATATTCACCAAACAGGCACTTTCGGAACTGTTGCTACGACTTTCATCTGGTATATTCATCTAATACGGAGGAGAAGTTGGATAAATGCCAGATGGTCAACCTCAAAACAAAAATATTAAAGATTCGGCTGAATCGAATACGATGAATCAAACCAGTAAACAGCCGCGAATACTTTTACTGGATGAAAGTTTTCTTCTCTCTTTAAACCTGGCAACTTCGCTCGAAATGGCAGGTTTTGAGGTGAGTCCAGTCCTGAGTACCAAATCAATACCGGAGAATATCGAGAATATTGATCTGGTCATTATAAATGAAGATTTTCCACATAGCACCGAGACTTGTCTGTGCATAAGAGAAAAATCATCCATTCCTATAATTCTTCTAGTTTCCCGTGCGGATGGTGAAACCTGGAACAGGGCTGTCGATATGGGTGTTGATGCTTGTCTTGATCGGCGTCTCAATAGACCTGAGTTTATCGCCAGAATTAAAACTATTTTAAGGCGGTGTCATACACTCGAATCAATCGATGTAACATCTTCAACCAAACTACATAAAGATTAGTCTTTAGTTTCCTCAGTATTTTTCGAACTGCCTTTATTCAATTTATACCGTGTTACGTATCGAACCGGGCTGTTATTTAATTGTATATTTTTAATCACCTGTTGCTTCTTTTAGTCCTTTGCTCAAGCCGGGAAGAATCTCATTTTAGCTTTGACGCGATACCTGTTATACTTATTGAGGAATCTACATAGGAGAGACGAATGTCAGTAGTAAAAACAACCAGAATTAACAATTTTCAGTGTCCTGCTTGCGGAGAGATAATCCGGCAGGTTATAGCTTCGGACGGGGTAGTCAAAGGGTGGTGTCCTACTGCCAAAAAAGAAATTAAAGTTGCAATAGAGACTGCCTTAAAAGAAGAGTTGGCAACACCGATATCTGCCGCACCTTTAAGTTACCTGGATACCTTAAAACTGCAAAGAGAAAAAGTATTAAAAGATGTGGTATCAGCTCGAGAAGACGGAGATTTAAAAGAGAACTCCGCTTACCATGCTGCCCGGGAGCAATTAAGCATCCTTGACGATAAAATTCTTAAAGAATCCGAGAGAATAAAACAGTCGAAAAGAAATAATAACGATTTCGACTAAGTAAAAGATGCACAGAATTACTGGTAATGAACGCCTTTTAGCCAATCTAACCTGGTTGAAATAAATATTCAGGCGAAATTCACTCAAAAACCCACAAGAGTGTTCTTGACAGAGAAAACGTCCGAGGTAGAGAATAGACCCTGCGTCCTAAAAAATACGGTTGACGTTATTTTTTGCTAAGTGGATTTTGACTGATGTTCCGAAGATTCTTAAAAGCAATAGCGGTAATCATGATATTTTTGCCCGAGCCGGTTACTACAGCCGTTGGCTTAGCCTTGTTAACTGTGGTTATGGCTATTCCCTCTCACAAACATTTAAGCTCTTTCAAGAATCTGGATGAGCTTGCAAAAAGGTCATTGAAAAATTCTAGTTCGCTAGAATATAGCCATAATATCTCCGCGAATAGAGCCAATATTCAAATCAGTGACTGGTTCGATAACCGCCGCATATCGGAAACGATATTTCATCATACCCTGAAGACCAGTTTACCCCAATATGAGGCTCCGGTTGCCTCTCAAATCACTGATTTGAGATGGACTGAGGAAGATAGACCATGTGTGCAAATGCATACTCTGAAATTAGATCTGGCATCGGCAACCGCTATTCCGGTTAATATGGCGGAAAGCGAACCTGACTGGCTTGATACCAGTAACGTTGTGCATCACATTTTAAAGCAAAAGCTATTTTAACCTTTCTTATATTTCGAAGCCAGTGTCGCATGTACCATCAGCAAAGGGCGATCAACTCTCACAAACCGTAAGGGGCAATGAACAAAGTTTTTTGGGATGTAAATGGTGGTGGGAGTAGTAATCACAAATTTTTCTTGCTCTTCACCAAGGAATAATTCTATCTCAGCTCCGAGGTCATGAAGCCCATCCGGATTGAAACCCACAAAAGTCAAATACATATCGAAATCATGCTTATGAGGAAATTCTTCCATTAGCATGGGTTTAATGACGCTGGCCATAATTACTGAGAAATCTGAATTAAAGTCTCGTTCACCTACAAATTGGATTCTCTGATCTGCAAACTTACCCGGTTCCAGCGGATGTTTAAACAACAAATTCCCATATTTAGTGTTGACCATTTTGTCATCTCCCTAATATTTACTTGAAAGTGCTATTTTGTATACAAATATAACATATCGGGTTAAAACACAAAAGATGATTCAGGAAGAATTACTAACGGGTGGCAATTAATTTTTCTGAGGTGTCCGATGATGTTCTTACCGAGATGGGTCTTCTGTGGAAACGGGCCAGCGTTCTCTTCAACTCCGGCCACTTCTGGCAGTTTAAAACGTTTTTCGGTTCTAACCAACCTCTTCTTCCTTGAATCACACCGTAACGCATGAAATTCATTTCATCAACGCTATGAGCATCTGAAGAAATGGCGATTGTCACACCCATGTCACGTGCCATCTTACAATAAATATCTTCCAGATCTAGGCGGTCCGGTTGAGCATTTAATTCCAGTACGCAGCCTGTTTCTCTGGCGGTTTCTATTATACTTTCCATATCTACATCATAAGGCTCACGCTCGTTAATCAGTCGTCCACTGGGGTGGGCAAGGACAAGGAAGTACGGTTGGCGCATTGCCCGGATGATGCGCTCGGTTTGCTTTTCTCGTGTAAGATTAAATTTGTAATGGACGGAGCAAATCACCATATCCAATTTTCGGAGTATTTCGTCCGGAAGGTCCAAAGACCCATCTTCAAGAATATCTACCTCTTCGCTTTTAAGCAGGACAATATTTTGTAGTTTGCGGTTAAGGTCATCGATTTCTTTTATTCTATGCATTAACCTGGGCGGATCGATTCCACGGGCTATAGTTAGGCGTTTGGAGTGTTCAGTAATCGCTATATATTCATAACCTTTTTCCTGTGCGGCGCGGACCATTTGATCCAGAGAAGAACGGCCATCGGTGAGATCAGTGTGTACGTGAAGGTCGCCGTGAATATCTTCCGGAGTGATTAATTTGGGAAGAAGACCCGTTATGGCAGCCTGTATCTCCCCCCGATTTTCTCTTAACTCCGGTTCGATATAAGGAAGACCAACCAGTTCAAAGACTTCTTCTTCCGTCTTTCCACCGATAAGTTTGTCTTTTTTAAAAATTCCATATTCATTAATTTTCAGCTTGCGGCGGATGCCTAATTTACGGATGGCGATGCTGTGAGGTTTGGAACCTGTAAAATAGTGCAAGGCGGCGCCGAAACTTTCCTCAGGGACGACGCGTAAGTCAACTTGAAAATTATGCCGAAGTAATACGGTGGAGCGCGTCGTCCCTTTGGAAATAACTTTTTCTACTCCATCATAGTTAACGAAACGATCCATAATATCGGACTCTTTTTCGTAGGTAGCCAGAATATCCAGGTCACCGACGGTTTCCAGCCCTCTACGATAGCTACCGGCAGCCTCTACACGACTAACGCCTCTGGATTCCCAGAGATAGGCTAAAATGGGTTGAACGATCCTCTCAGCTAAGAAAAAAAGAACGCGTTTCCCTTCTCGCTCTTCTCCTTTACGTTCAATATCGGCCAGTATCGACTGCTCGGTCTTTATACCAAATCCGGGCAACTCCTTAATCTTCGGCTATA
>DEUU01000071.1 GCA_002362735.1 Dehalococcoidia bacterium UBA3254 | reverse complement strand
CTCATTGCGACATCGTGTAGAGCTCCGCGTATTCTTTCGCGTTTCATCGGATCAGGTGTGCGTTGCACGAGCTGGGTCAAATACTGCATCAGAATCTGCCCCAGGTAAGCATTTCGCTGGATCGAAGGCTGTTGTGTCTCTAATTGTTCATAAAGCTTTCGCAGTTCCACATTATCCCTGGCCAATAAAGACCGGCCTTCTCTCAATTGAGTCTCAATTATCCCTATTTGGCGTGATACTGGTTCATAGCGGATGGAAATTTTTTGCAGTACACGAATCGGATTATATTGCCCGAAGAAGGGAAAGAATCGAATAACACGTTGCCAGACGTTCTGTTTTCCATGCGGATCTATCTGTTCCAGTGACAGCCTCAAGTCCCTCAGCGAGTTCGCTATTTCCCGGCTTGGCCCGCCATCATCCAGAAAACTGGCGACCCGGGCTTTCAGCAGGTCAAGGTAGTTAGCGGCATTCCGCTGTGACTGAATTCCCATATTGGTCATATTGTCCATGATTTCCAGTTCTTTGCTGCCTGTCACTTCACCTAGTTGTTTTACCAGTTCTGCAGCCTGGTTTCTGATTTTCTGGGATTCCTTTTCTGACATCCCTTTTGGTGGGTTCAGCGGTTCAGTTTCAACCAGTGCAGTCTTGATGGCATCTGCGGCAGGTTGATTCGGAACTGGATTTTCTTTGGCTGTGTTTTCCTCCAATTTAATTAATCCTCCTTTCTAAGTATTTCCGGTATCGTTCAACTTCAATACCCCATTTTTTGAAGTTCGTCCTGGACTTCTTTTATCTGATTTATCCTTTTCTGCAAGGTTTCAATGACCAGGTCTACGCTGGTTTTAGAGCCTCCGGATCGGATTCCTGCTAAACCAATACGAGCGCTTTGCAAAGCAATCTCGCAGCGCTCCGCATGGTGAATTAGTTGTTCAATCTGCAGTTCAATCCGGTCGATCATATTTAAACGCTCTCTATGGAAAGCCAGCGATTCAATCTTGATATTGGTGAGTTCTGACATATCCTGGTTGTCTTTCATAGTTTGAATATCTTTCTCCAGTTCAATAATCTTCGTTTTCAGCTTGTCGGTGCCTGGTGAATTACCAGGTGATTGAATGATTTTCATCAGATCCAGAGCATCCGAGAGAACCCTCATTCCTCTTAGAAAAACTTCTTCTGCCAGATTGGGCATGCAGGATATAGTTAGCGGATCCGTTATTCTCTGTTGGTTTAACGCAATTTGCAGGTCTTCGAATTCTCTTACTAATTGAGCTAAAACCTTTAGGCCTCTGGCTGAGTCAATGCCGCTAAATCCGGCTTCCAAATATTTACACCTTTGTTTTAATTCTTCTTCTTTTGACTGTTTCATTTGCCGCTTAATTAGCTCCATTATTTCTCGAGCCCTGATGGGGTATTCTTTTTGATATCTGTAGAAATACAAACCTGCCGAAGTGATTCCTGAGATCAGAGTGAAGATAATGGAAGCCCATTTCAACTCGAAAATAGCGGCCAGAAATATAGTAAACATTATGGAAACGATGCATATTACCGTTGTTGTTAGAATCACAGGTTGTTGGATTATCTCTTGGGCTATTCTCCATCGAAAAAAGTATTCTCCGGATTTACCGATCAACTCATTACTCTCTACCCTGTTATCCTTCACTGATTTCTTTACCATTCCTGCCTGCGATTGAAGAGATTTATTCTCTTGTTTTAAAATGTTATCTGACAGGTTCAGGAAATGCTTGACAATCAACTAACTTTTAGCTAACACTTGCCTGATTTTTCTCATATCCTTTTCTATTCCCCTAGATGACTTATAAAGGGATTAGACTCTCATATAAAGTTCTGAAGTTGATCCTGGTTCTATCAAAATCTAAGCTCAAGTGTTATAGGAGGTTCCTGGCTCTGCCAGTTTAAGTGAACAAATAACCTTTCTAAAATCTTTTATTAATGCTTCTTTCCCAGAATACGTGATGAATCAATGACATATATAATCATAAATAGGGGCAGAAACGTGGATTTCCCAATTATCGACTGATTGTTCGATGCGAGGTAAGAAAAATGGCCATCGAGACTCCAAAGTATGAAATAATAACTAAGGAAAGGAAGTTTGAAATCAGGCAGTACATGGGTTATATCGCTGCTGAGGTTGACATAGAAGGTGATTACGATTCCGCCATACAAAAAGGTTTCCGGATACTGGCCGGTTATATCTTTGGCAGCAACAAAACCAAAACACATATAAAAATGACAGCCCCGGTTATCGAGCAAGCTGTCAAAAGTGAAAAGATCCCTATGACAGCTCCGGTAACCCTGGCTACGGTAGTTGAGGGTAAGAAGTACCGAATCTCCTTCACCATGCCTTCTAAATATAAGCTAAATGATCTTCCAGAACCTGTTAGTCAGGAGATATCCTTCAGGGAAGTTGGACCCCATAAAGCAGTGGCGATGAAGTTTTCAGGATATTTAAACCAAAAGCAAGCTAATAAAAGAGCAGACGAGTTAAAAGACTGGTTGAATCAGAATAATCTGCAACCGAAATCCGGGTTCCTCTATGCCCAGTATAACCCACCCTGGATTCCCGGACCTTTCAGAAAGAACGAAATAATCCTGGAGATATAAGATGAGTTTACTGGAATATTTTGAACAAAACAAAGGTTATGGAATTCTGGCAACAGCGGACGTGTCCGGAAAAGTGAACGCGGCTATCTATGCCAAACCCTACTTTATTGACGAAAATACGGCGGCATTTATTATGGCCGAACGATTGACCCACGCGAATATCAAATCCAATTCCTGGGCAGCGTATCTTTTTTTAGAAACAGGAGGAGGATACTCCGGGAAGCGTTTATATCTCAAGAAAACGAGGGAAGAAGAAAACGTTGAGCTGGCAGGTCAAATCTGCCGGAAATGCGATTATTCGCTTTATGAGACCGGCAATCGATATGTCACCTATTTCAATATTGAAAAAGTCCTGCCTCTGGTGGGAGAGTAAAAGGGAACGACTTATTGAGTTTG
>DEUU01000297.1 GCA_002362735.1 Dehalococcoidia bacterium UBA3254 | reverse complement strand
TGGGAAAATGATAGGGTCCATCCCACGGCATCGGCTTATGCTCTGCATGCTTTAATGCCGCAGTCGGAGTTAGTTATTGCCGGAGACATATCTGAGGTAGGACAGTGGCCGGACCGGATCAAAGTATTCCTCAGAATAAATACGTTCAGGTAGCGCTGGAGTGTACAAAATCGATTTGTATTTATTATCGCTTATATGATATGGTTATGGCACCTTATCTTTAGTTAGTTAATCGGTTAATATTAAATATCAGTGGGACTAACATCCTGGTTATTTTTTCGGGATATCTGCCGCTTCGTAAAGGCGTGTACAACCGGGGCGGCTGAATAATATCCAGAGAAATTGAACAAGGAGGGGAACATGAACAGGAGACGTCTGGGTCTCATTATTGGTTTTCTATTGATCACGTCCCTGGTCCTCATGTCATGCGGTTCAGGGACCACCACTACCACCACTACCACGGCTACTTCGAAGCCAACGACCACAACTACCACAAAACCTCCCACATCTAAACCCGGCACCAATACCCCCCAGTATGGGGGTACCTTGAACATCGCCCGTACGGGCGATATCCTCGGCTTTGATGAGGGTTTTCAAGCCGTCTTCTTCACGGTTACCAACCATCTAACTCATGACGAGCCAATGACTGGCGACTGGGCTAAAGGCCCCGGCGGTACCAATGAGTACTCCTGGCTGTCGAATGGTAACTATTCCTGGGCCAGTAAGGGTGGCTCGGTTGCTGAAAGTTATGAAATCCCCGAACCGGGGAAAATCATTCTCCACATCAGGCAAGGGATCCATTTCGCTTTGAACCCGAATTCTCCCGCCAGCTTGCTGGTGAACGGCCGGGAACTGACCGGTGAAGATGTTGAGTGGACCATGAACCGCATGCGGACCATGAAAACTTCCTACTGGGTCACCGGGCATCCCAGCTTCGTCGCCGGCTTGAGCATTAAACTCGTCGATAAGTGGACGTTGGAAGCTACCTGTAATCCGGCCGATGCCTACAGTTACGCTGCTTACCTGGTCGACTGGTGCAGCATCCTCCCCAGGGAAGTGGTGGAAAAGTACGGCGACGTGCGCGACTGGAAGAATTCCGTCGGCAGCGGCCCCTTCTTCCTGACCGACTTCGTATCCAACAGCTCGGCTACTTTCGTGAAGAACGCCAATTACTGGCGGACTGATCCGGTAGGTCCGGGGAAGGGTAACAAACTCCCTTACGTCGACCGCATCAAGCTGTTGATCATCACCGATACTTCTACCCTGCATTCCGCCATGCGCACCGGTAAACTCGATATCCTCCAGGGCCAGACCTGGGACGATGCTAAGAACGTGAGAGGCAGCATCGAAGGATTGAATGAGTTATCCTACATCTACCAGAACCCGCAGCAATTATTCATGAGAACGGATAAGCAAGACCTGCCTTATAAGGACAAGCGGGTCCGCCAGGCCTTGATGTATGCCACCGATTATGATGCCATTATTAATGATTTCATGGAAGGCAAGGCATTTGCTCAGTCTTTCCCGATTACACCGATGCCGGACTTCAAAACTGTCTACATTCCGCTCGAGGATTTATCTGCCGACATTCAGGACTTGTTCAAATATAATCCGGAAAAAGCCAAAACCCTTCTTACGGAAGCCGGTTATCCGGACGGTTTTCAGTGCAGTGTCATGTACAGCAGCACGGGTAACTTTAATGTCGACTACCTGTCTATTATCAAAGATATGTGGGCCAAGGTCGGCGTTGACCTTACCCTGGTCCCTCTGGAATTCGCTGCCCACAACACCCGCTGGTCACAGCGCAACTACGATGATATGTTCTTCGGCCTCATGGCCAGTGCCGGGACATACCGCCGGGCCACCAATTTCTTGGGTACCGGGGTCGGCTATAATCTCAGCTATATCAACGATCCTGCTTTTGAAAAGGCGAAAAACGATATGCAGGCCCGCTTTAATGCCGGAGATGACGCTGGCTGTGATGCTATCATGCGGGAGATTACTCCCTCTATGATCGAGGCGGCTTATGTCGTCCCCACGCCGGTCCAGTATCTGGTCACCTTCTGGCAGCCCTGGATCGGAGGGTATCACGGTGAATCCAGCCCCGGTATTATCAACGAATGGCAGGAAAATATGTACCTCTGGATCGACCATGACCTGAAGGATTCGATGGGATATTAGTAACGAGATAGATGATAGTGGCGTAAACGTTAAACCGTTGCGTCGTTTATTAAAAGACAATTAAATAGAGTAAGAAGGAACGGGGATGTTTCATCCCCGTTCCTTCTTAGTTTTAGTATTCAGACTCAGTCAATACTAAGTACCTGAGCGAGAAACCCGGTAACCGTAGCTTCCCATGCTGTGGGTGCTACAAACAAGCCCTGGATATGGTTGGCTTCCGGAATATTCCAAATCGTAACCTTATCCGGGGCATACTGCTGGAGGTAGGCGGCGGTATATTGCTCCTCTTCTACCTTACTGCCAGTGATCAGCAGTACCGGCCGCCGGGCATACTCTACTGCCTGCGCCAGGGAGACTGGTTTCGCTGCGTCTGTCAGGAAATCGGTCAGGGTGTACTGAAAGAATTCTAGTCCTATCTGGATGCTGCCGCGAAAACCATATACTTCCCGATACCATGATTTATCATCTGTCGTTCGTGCGGTGACTCCCTCGGCCACTACGGCAGCGATATGGGGATTCCCGGCAATTGCTCCTATCGCCTCTTCCCCACCCATCGACAACCCCACAATGGCGATACGCTGTGCATCAACTTCAGTTTGGCTTAACAGGAAGGAAAGTAGTCTTTCAGGAAATCGGTTACCGCCTTGTGGAATTCTGAAAATTTCTCCCGGCGGATATTATGTCCGGCCCCTTGTATCATCACCCATTTGAATGGCTTTTTACTTGCCCATAACTTGGCGGCGTTTTCAGCTATATCCCTGGTAACGATGCCCTTTTCCGCACAGATCAGGAGTGTCGGGCATTTGATCTTCGGAATGATTTCAGTATAAGGCTGCTGGTTGGCCGCTATCCTCGAAAAT
>DEUU01000126.1 GCA_002362735.1 Dehalococcoidia bacterium UBA3254 | reverse complement strand
AAGGATGAGCATGTGGCCAATGATTGGTCACCGATTGCCAAACCGCAGCCTGATACCGGACAGTTCTGGAACAAGGTCTACGACAATGTCCGCGGACAGGTTCCCAAGGTCAAGGTAACCTACGAGCACAGTATCTGCCAACACTGTGACGACGCCCCCTGTATACCGGCCTGCAACGCCAGGGCCATTTATAAGCGGGAAGATGGAGCAGTCGTCATTGACCCGGATAAATGCCGCGGTAACAAGATGTGCATCGCCGCCTGCCCATATGAGAACATTATCTATTTTAATGATGCGCTCAATATCGCTCAAAAATGCACTTTCTGCGCGCACCTGCTGGACCGTGGCTGGAAAGAGCCTCGCTGCGTGGATGCCTGTCCCACCGGCGCTTTTACATTTGGCGAGGAGACCGATCCGCAGATAAAGGCCTTAATAGATAGAGCACAGCCTCTAAAACCTGGATTGAAGGTGAACCCCCGGGTTTATTACATAGGTTTGCCTAAAAAATTTATTGCCGGAGCGGTTTATGACCCGCAAAAAAAGGAATGTGTCGGAGAAGCCACGGTAACATTAACCAACATCCGGAATAATGAGAAGTTTACTACCCGGACGGACAGCTATGGCGATTTCTGGTTTAAGGAACTCCAGGATGGAAATTATACACTCTTGATAGAGAAAGCAGGCTACCAGAGCCATATGATGGGGCAGGTTGATGCTACCCAAAAAGATATCAATATCGGTATTATCAATATATTCGAAAAGAGTTAAATTATTCTGAAAACCACCGTTCTCATTTTTCTAGCCCAACTTCGCCAGTATGAGGAAAAAATTAGTTTCCATGAATTTTATTCAGAAACAAAAAGGCAAAATGAGGGACCTTAAAAATATATAATTGAGTCCAGGGAAAGATCTAAAAGGCGATGTAGTGTAGACGCATGGAAAGATTAAGTTAGGTATAATAGCGGTATGTACATCCGACGATGTCGCCGCACCCGTAACAGAAAAGATCATGTTTACTGGGAACTGGTAGAATCTTATCGGACCGAACGTGGTCCTCGACAGAGAGTAGTAGCCTATCTGGGAGATATGGATGAATCAGAGCGGGAAGGTATAGGACAAGT
Organism: Dehalococcoidia bacterium UBA3254; assembly: GCA_002362735.1. Next base: position 1,630 of record DEUU01000126.1, on the reverse strand, counting down.
AGCTTCAGAAAAAGAAGGTTGGCAAAGCCGGCTATTTGATGAACCCCCGGAACCGGAATGGGTAGAAATTGATAGCCGGCGTTTGAGAGTTGAGAGAGTATGTGATTTTGGCGGCTATTGGTTAGGGCTGCAGATGCTGGATAAACTCGGATTCATCGCTTTCCTGAAAAAGAATACAGCACATGGTCGTGAAGATATTGAATGGTCGGTGATGAGCCTGGCATTAGTTTTGTTTCGACTTTGTGAACCTTCCAGTGAGTTACATATCGTTGAGCATCTTTATGAAAGAAGTTCATTGCCGGATTTACTGGGCATACCTGAAGAAAAAATGAATGATAACCGGCTTTACCGTGCTCTAGATAAGCTATTACCCATAAAAGAGGGTCTGGAAAAACACCTGAAGGAACGTTTAGGGGAGTTATTCAATCTGGAGTACGATTTGCTTTTATACGACGTCACCTCGACCTATTTTGAAGGGCAGGCAGAATCCAATGAGCAGGCTCGATTGGGTTACTCCCGGGATCATCGATCGGACTGTAAACAGGTCTGTATTGCACTGGTGGTATCCAAAGAAGGAATACCCCTGGGCTATGAAGTTTTCCAGGGTAACCGGCATGATTCCCAAACCGTAGAAGATATCGTTAAGAAAATAGAGGCGCAATATGGACGAACGGATCGGATCTGGGTAATGGACAGGGGTATGGCATCAGAAGACAATTTGGAATTTTTAAGATCCAAGAAGCGCCGTTATATACTAGGGACCCCCAAGAATCAGCTCAAGAACTATGAGCAAGAAATGTTAGGCCAAAACTGGGCACAAATACGTGATGGTTTAGAAGTAAAAAGCTGTCTATCTGCGGATGGAGAAGAAACCTTTATTCTGTGCCGCAGTGAGTCTCGCTCTCAGAAAGAGAAGGCTATCCATGCTCGATTTGAAAAAAGGATTGAAAAAGGATTGGAGAAGATAGCCGGGAGTTGTCGGAAGAGGAAACAAAAATTGGGAAATGTAGAACGCAGAATAGGGCGATTACTGGGAGCAAATACTCGTGCGGCTGGCTTATTTGAGGTTAAGGTCAAAGAGGAGAAAGAGGGTAAGGTGGAGATATTCTGGCAGAAAATAGAGAGCTGGCGACAGTGGGCCGAACTCTCGGAAGGCTACTATATGCTACGGACCAATATTAAAGGCTGGAAAGCCGAAGACCTCTGGGAAGCCTATATCCAATTGACCCAGGCTGAAAACGCTTTCCGTATCAACAAAAGCGATCTGAAAATCAGGCCCATATGGCATCAGAAGGAAGATAGGGTTAAAGCACATATTTTAGTTTGTTTTCTGGCATATGTATTGTGGAAGATGTTGGGCCAGATGTGTAAAAGAGCGGGACTTGGAAATGAGCCTCGTAAAATACTTGATGAAATTGCCCGGATCAAAGTAGTAGATGTCGTGATGCACACCAAACAGGGTATTGAGATTCGTAAACGGTGCATCACTCAGCCTGATAAATCCCAAAGTACATTATTGCAGAAATTGCAGCTCCATCTACCCCAACGACTTAAAATATACGAAAATGTAGTGTAGACATTAGCCTCAACCAAAACTCACTTTGAGGCTACAACTGGCGAACTTGGGCTA
>DEUU01000383.1 GCA_002362735.1 Dehalococcoidia bacterium UBA3254 | reverse complement strand
TCACTTGTTGAGGGTTTTTCCGAGGTAGGAGATTGTATGGGATTGGCGAACAGGGTTAACGGGAGAAGCTGAAACATCATTGCAGTATTTGGAGAAATTGCGCAGTATCCATTGTGAATTGGAGTTTAGGTAGTCAGGTAGGTCCCGAATAGAATAATTATGTGGGATGGTGACGGTAAGACCGGATTGTCGTTTAATGTCCAACCATATCAGCTTTGCTCGGGTACTGCGCTTCAGTGTATATGATATTTTTTCTCCGAGAAGATCGATATCATATCTTCCAATCAGAGTCGGTTGTGCAAGCATCTGACTTTTCATCGTATCTTTATGGAGACCATTATACATAAATTCACTCTCCCTTGTCCATTAAAATACGTAACAAAACTAAGACATTATATCATAAATATTCAAACAATATAAGTACCATTATTACGATTGATTATGTACAAGTTAACCTAACATTAAGACTAAGGGTCATTGATATAAGCTATGCCAGGCATGATAAAATGAAGAATATAAACACGCAGTATGACAGCTGTATGCATGTATTAGACCAGAGCCAGATCAAAGAGCGTAGTAATATTTGAGAAATCCATTAACCTAGGATATGATTAATCTTAAATACATAATTTGGGAGTGAATTCATGAAGCTAACGGAGAACCTGTATGCTTATACATGGAAAGGAAATGATAATAATTGCAATACGTATCTTTTTGCCAATGTTTTGGCACAAAACAAACACATTATCATCGATCCAGGACATATTGTGACTCCTTATTTTCACGAACCTGCTTTTGAGATGTTGAATCGTGAAATCGTCGGAGATAGTTTAAAAATTGAAGATATCGGTTTAGTTTTCTTGACCCATGCTCATCCAGACCATATGGAATCGGCGAAAAAATTCAAAGAGAAAAGTAACGCATTGATTGCCCTGGGTAAAGAAGACGGACCCAGCTATAAAATGTTCGGCGGAGGGAAGGTGGATTTATTTTTAGAAGAAGGTGACCTCACAATTGATCAGATGGTCAAAGCCAAACTTGAGGTCTATAGTACACCGGGACATTCCCCTGGAGAGGTATCCATCTACTGGCCTGAAAAGAAGGCGCTTGCAGTTGGTGATGTTATCTTTTTCCGCAATACTGGAAGAGTGGATTTACCGGGGGGGGATCCAGGTCTTTTGAAGAGCAGTATTGATAGGCTATCGAAATTGGATGTAGAATACCTTCTCTGCGGGCATCCTTACGACCATCCTGGTGTGATTCAGGGCAGGGACCTTGTTAAAAAGAATTTCGAATTCCTGAAAATGAATATTTGGTTTTAGAATTTTTTTATAAAAAGTAATCAAACACTTAATTCGAGGAATGAAAGGTGGAGACTGAGTTAGAACGGAGAATCAGTACTTTAGCCAGTTGGATGTTTGAATCTCAACGTCTGGTAGTATTTACCGGGGCTGGAATCAGTACTGAGTCCGGACTACCTGACTTCCGTGGTCCGGATGGACTCTGGACACGCAAAGAAAAGGGGTTGCCCGTGTCTTCGACGAGAGATTGGTCGTCCGCCAGTCCTAATAAAGGGCATCTGGCGATTTTTGAACTTCAGAATTTACACAAATTGAAATTTTTGATTACCCAAAATGTAGATAACCTCCACTTGAAATCCGGGATCCGCGAAGAAAATTTAGCCGAATTACACGGTAATATGACGAAAATACGCTGTTCCAAATGTGAGTTTAAGATGGATAATTTTGATGATCAGATTTCGTGTCCGGTTTGTGGCGGTAGAATGGTTTCGAGTGTGGTAGATTTTGGTCAGTCTCTCCCCGAGAAAGATCTGGAGGAATCAATAAGACATTCCCAGGACTGCGATCTTTTCATTGTAGTTGGATCAAGTCTGGTAGTCTATCCTGCGGCGGATATGCCGCGTTTAGCAATGGAGTACGGTGCTAAACTGGTAATCATTAATCAGGGTGAAACATCGTTGGACACAATTGCCGATTTGCGCTTTTCAGAGGAGATTGGGAAAGTATTACCACCCGCTGTCGATCAGCTAAAAAAACTGATGAAGGCTGGCTAAATAGAAATTTATGGAAAGTGAGAATTTAATATGGCACGAAAAACCTGTCCCTTCTAAACCGTTTCTGATCCTGGCGTTGTCAGGTTGGGGAAATGCCGGTGAGGTCCCTTCGAGCGTGTTATGGTATTTACTTAGCAGATTTGAATCCGTGTTATTCGCAGAGATCAAACCAGATAAATTTTATATCTATCAGAGTGCCGGGTCCGAAAATAAGCGTCCGGTAGTAAATATTGAAAATGGGCTGATCCAGTCCTATAGCATGGTGACGACTAATTTTTGGTATCATAAGGCTGAACCAGGAGAACATGACATAATATTTGTTCAGGGACCTGAACCAGAGCATGGTTGGAGTGAATATTCAGAGATAATTCTGAACCTGATTCAGGAATACCAGGTTGAAAAAATAGTCACTCTGGGAGGGGCCTTTGATGCGATACCTCATACCGTTTCCACGCGCATTACCGGGGTAGTAAGTCATTCCGATTTGAAAGCTGAAGTTGAAGAACAGGGGATAGAGCTTGTTAGTTATAAGGGGCCTACCAGTATCAATACTTTCCTCATGGTGGAAGCCGCGAAAAAAGATATTCCTGTGATCAGCCTCTGGGCCCACACTCCCCACTACATACAAGTAACGAATTTTATAGCCTGCTATGACATTATGCTCAAATTATCCGGGCTGTTGGGTTTGAAAATAGACCTTGAAATTGCGAAAAAAGACAGTGAATATCTGGCGAACCAAATAAACGAAGCCATTGAAAAAAAACCGGAACTGCAGGGATATCTGAAAACTCTTGAATCTGAGTATCATAAGGGGAATCCTGATAACCAGCGGTCTATAAATAAAAACATTGTGAAAGAGATCGAAGATTTATTTCGGGATTCTCAAACCTGACTTTTAAATCGGTGCAGATATTTGAACATTGGAACAACTTTAAAGTATTTCCAATCTTTTCGTGAGTTGTCTTCGTCATTATTTTTGTTACCGGCTTTAATTACTTTCATACAAATAAGATCTATTATATCGGTGAAACATGTTAGAGCAAGCCGGGAAGCAGCTTCGGGCTATTTTATTATTCTTTGAACCGGAGGGTGGTAATATCTATTGAGGATTGCTTGTGAAAGTGATACCATCATATAATATAGAATAATGATGATCTTATCATAAAATAGAAGAAGGAAAGGGATTATTTACTTGGTAAAATTAACTGTAAAAAAAGTGTATTGCCCTAAATGCCAGAAATTGATGAGGGTCAAGCTGCAGCAGACCGGTGTGAAAAGCCAGTTCAGTTGCATCAAATGTGATTCTGTGATCTGGCAAAAAGAAGGACTGAACTGGAAGCACAGTAAAAACGAATAATTCTTTCTATACAATATGATTTATCGTTAAAGTATAGAGACTGAGTGGTTACAATCCAGGTTTATTGCAAATTGGGCGGTGTGGCTGGTAAGCACCAGCGCCTTTTTTAACGGCCTTATCAGCGTTTTTGTTGTACTATTCACTCAATTTTCGAGCAGGCCAAGACTATTTGGCCTCGTTGCTCCTTTCGGTTTTTATCATTACAGCAATTCGTTATCCATAGTCTGGGATTTCTTTTTATCTACCTCTCCATTAATTTGTTTCAAAGGCGCCTGGTGGCTTCCTGGGTTATAAATTTATATATTATACCCCTCCTTATCCATCACAAGTAATTAAAGATGAACAAAGAATATCCAACGCCTGGCTAATATCTCAAGAGCCATTCTTGTGAGGTCCAGAGCACCATAAAAATCTGTACCCAGAGATAGATGCGGACCATGTTCTTCGATAGGGCTGATGGGTAAAAAAACGAGGGTTATGGATCTATCGAGCTTATCGATGTCTTCCCATGTCATTTTGTCCATTTCTATCAGACTCTCAGTGCCCTCTACATAAATTCTAAAACATCGGAATAGTCATCACAAGGTTATGATTAATTAACTCATTGGAAATAAGTACAATAGCCTTGTCGTTTAGCAAATGAATATATAGAATGACAAATATAGGGTGGAGGGGGGTGCGATAGTTGGGTATAGTATTATTCAAAGAGCCCAGGTTGGAAGGTCCGGATTTGATTGCCTGTTGGCCAGGCATCGGAAATATCGGCATCATCGCCATTAACACTCTGCGAGGGCAGATAGAAGCCGAGGAGATGGGTGAGATCGAGCCCTGGGATTTTTTCTACCCGAAGAGTGTCACGATTAACTCTGGAGTCCTGGAAGAGTTAAGCTTTCCATTCAATAAATTCTATTACAAAATTCTGCACAAAAAGGATCTGATATTCTTCGTTGGAGAGGAGCAACCCGTCGAGACTGAAAAAGTCTATGCCGAAGGAGAAAAAGCTTATGAGATGGCGAATCTGGTACTGAACGTCGCAGAAAGATTTGGCTGCCGTAGAGTATATACCTCGGGAGCGGCTGTTTCTTTTACTCACCACGAGTTTAAACCCAGAGTATGGGTCGTTACCAGTAAGGAAAGCCTGACGAAAGAAATCAAGGCCTATAATAACACTATTCTGATGAGTGACATAGAAGGCAGAAGCGAACGCGGTAGTATTACGGGTTTAAATGGATTATTGCTGGGCCTTGCCAAGAAACGCGGTTTTGAAGCTGTCTGTCTGATGGGAGAAATCCCGGACTATCTCTCAGGAGTACCTTTTCCATATCCGAGGGCTTCCATTTCCATTTTGGAAATTTTTAGCAGAATTTTGAAAATTGACCTTGATTACAGCCAGCTGGATGAAATGTCTCAGCAAGTAGATGAAATCATTACGGGAATTTATGATCGATTGCCTCCCGAAATTAAAGATAAAATAGAACAGAGAAAACTTGGTCGGACGCCTGGCCCAGAAACTATTACCGAGGAAGATGAGATGTGGCTCAAGGAGCATTTGGATGAGCTTTTTAAGGGGAGCAAAGGAGACGAAAGAGCCTCCTGATCACGGCGGGAAGAAGGGGTGTGAAGCTTCTTCAATGATAGTGGGATGGAGTGGCGACGCGGGACGATTAGGGGATATTGTTACTGACTTCATAATCAATAAGATCGGAGGGAGTTTGTTTTATGAAATCACGCCATTAAAGTATTTTTCGTTAAACGGGGTCGCTATTGAAGATGACCTGGTACAATTTCCAGAGAGTAAATTTTACGCATGTAACCGTTATAATCTGGTTGTTTTTAAAAGCGCCCCACCTGTTTTTGATCAATACAAATTTATCAATCAAATCCTGGACGTTGCTGTTCGGTACTGCAAAGTGAAGGATATCTATTCAATTGGCGGAATGGCATCTTCTTCACTTCATATCGTTCCCAGGCAACTCACCGGTACTTTTAGTTCTCTGGAAGTAAAAGAAGATATGAAACTCTATGAAATTGAAAGCAATATTAATTATGAAACACCGCCCGGACAAAAACCTGCTCTCAATTCGCTCTTGCTATGGTCGGCCAAAAAGCGGAATCTAAGGGGAATTAATCTCTGGGTCACGGTACCATTTTATTTAATGTCTGTGGATGATCCCAAATCAGAAAAAAGACTGCTGGAGTTTATTAATCAGCGTTTTAGATTAGGCATAAACCTCAGTGAAATCGATAATGCCATAAAATGGCAAAACATGAGGATCAATGACCTGCGGAATCTTTCCCCTGAAATTGATGATTATTTGACCAGATTAGAGGGCAATCTCAGGCTATCTGAAGATGAAAACTTGAAACTGATAAAGCAGGTTGAAGAACATTTAAAACGAGAAATGCACCTATTAGCCTAAAATCGATAACGAAATTGTCCCTATGCGAAAATCATGCTACAATTCTAACAGTATAAATTCGGAAGAAATGATGTATGGACACAAAGATTATCGATTGGCTTTTGGAAGGTCCTGCCTGGATCAGGTTTGCCGTAGAGTCTCAGCTTCTAGATTCCCGACCTGATGTTCAAACCGTTCTAGACGATACTTCCATCCAGCACATTGTTCAGCGGTTAAAGAGCCCTCAAAGAGGGGTTCCTGCCATACGCAGTGGTTACATGACATCAGATGAATATGAAAATCCTTATTGGGACCTCTTTTTTTTGGCAGATCTTGGATTGACCATTAATGATATTAAATTAAATACAGAAGTTGATAGCTTCCTTCAAACGCAATCTACTAAAGGTACTTTCATCACTGAATTTGGTATGGAACCTGGTTATTTTTGTAAGTCAGCAATTTTGTTATCTTCCGTTGCTCGCATGGGTTATCAAAACGATCCCCATGTTGAAAAGTTTGTTCAATTGCTGTTATCAAGCCAGCGTCTTGACGGAGGATGGTACTGCAATCCGAACCATGATATCGGCGCTCCTCTTCAGTTTGAACCCTCTTGCCCGCAGGATAATCTGAATATTTTGTTGTTGCTTGGTCAATATAAAGAATACCGTGACAATCCCCGGTTTAATGGAGCAATTGACTTATTGCTAAGACATTGGGAGATGAGGGACACCGGAACGCAAATCGTATATTTTGGAGTTGGTCGTCGCTACCAAAGCCTGCGTTATCCTGCCACCCGATACGGTATTTTACGCGTCCTGGATGCCATTTCTCTGTTCCCCAGTGCGACTAATAATTCCAATTTCCAGTCCATGCTTGATTTTGTTCACCAAAAAGCTGTCGATGGGAAATATACCGTGGAAATGTCCAGTCCCTATACCGATCTTGAGCCTTCTGGACAACCCAGTAGAATGTTGACTTTTATCGTCAATCGGATCGAAAAACGCCTGGAAGATAGTTAAAAAAGATATCTCGACTTTTCCTTGGTAAAATAGGCGTCTAAGAGTGAGTTTCTCCATTAACTCCCCATGAAATATCGGTGTCGCAATACTTGCCGCTGAGATCCTCATAGTAATTTTATCCGTTGATTCCGATATTACAGGTGATTCCATTCTTCTGATGTTTGGCTATTACGGTTATATTGAATAACATTCTTCGCCTGTCATACAATGGAATGAAGATGCATTGTAATCTCGAAAACCATTACGATGTTACCATTGTTGGGGCAGGACCTTCTGGATCGGTTCTGGCTTATGAGCTCGTAAAACGGGGAGTAAAGGTTCTCATTCTGGAAAAAGCGAAACTTCCGCGCGGTAAAGTGTGTGCGGGTGGTATCACCGTTAGAGCCAGTTCCCTGTTGCCTTTCAAGTTCGACGATGTTGTTGAAAATGTGATTTATGGGACCCGTTTAAGCCGCAACCTGATCGCTAAAAAAGTGAGAAGATACAACTCTCCTCTGGCTTACACCGTAATGCGAGAGAAATTTGATCGTTTGTTGTCTGATCAGGCTTGTAAAGCAGGAGCCGCTATTGAAGATGGAATTGAAGTAAAACAGATCGAACTTGAAAGAGACCGCGTTCTAATCAAAACCAGTTACGGTACCTTCTTCAGCCCGTTTCTGGTGGGGGCGGATGGTGCCAATAGCACAGTTGTGCGCTCTTTACATTTACGCGGAGGTTTTCACTACGGTTTAGCCATTAATGGGCACATGGAAGTGACTTCGGAAACCTTCCAGAAATGGGACGGGCTGATCGGCCTGGACTATGGCGTTGGAGACGGATTTTCCTGGGTTTTCCCGAAAAAGAATTGTGTATCGGTCGGCGCGGGTGGTTCGTTTAGAACAGCGAAAAGATTGAAACCCTATGTTCTGCGTCTGGTACAATCCTATAAGCTTGGCACCGCTGCTAATAGTGATTTTTTAAAAGGCCATCTTATGTCGATTCGCAAACCCGGAATGCCAATATGCCATAAAAGGGTTTTGCTCGTTGGAGATGCTGCCGGATTAATCGATCCACTTACAGGCGAGGGTATCTATTACGGTCTTAAGAGTGCCCATCTGGCAGTCGACTATATTATGAAAGCCCTTTCCGGGGAAAGCGAAGATTTTAAAGAATACGAAAAGGCTGTAGATACAGAGATAATGCCGGAGCTGAAAGCTGCGCGGACGATTCAAAGAATGAACAGAATTACCCCAACATTTTTCTTTAATCTATTAAAAGATAATGATCGTGTCTGGAATGCTTTTTGCCGGTTATTAAGGGGTGAAAAAACTTACGTTAGTCTCAAGTATGCGCTAATTCCGCCACTACGGTTACTTTTCAAGTTGTTTTAATCGGGAGTCGTCGCCTTAATATTGAGGCCCATCCCGCCGTTTCCTTAGATTGAATTCAATGAATTATATAACTCGATAATTAAGAATAAACATTTTCTGAGAATTAAAATTGATGGTCCTTTGAAGCTCTATTCTTCAGAGGCTTCAGGAATAAGGTAAAAATAAGCCCGGCGGCGCTGGTAATCGCGCAAATAATAAAAGCCAGATCATAACTGTGGGTGATATCGTAAAAATGACCTGTCAGAAATGGACCTAATGCAGACCCGATCGTAAATCCCAAACCGCAAAATCCGAAAATTAATCCGTGCGATTTCAGACCGAAAAGCCCGGCGATCAAAGGGGATTGAGACGTGCTGATTCCACCCTGAGCGAGGCCGAAGAAAATGGCGAATACGAAGAACGCCCAGGTGGTGTGGTTAAACACACCCCAGAATAGAGATAAGATTGCCAGTATAAATCCAATGATGAAGATGAATTTATTGCCGATTCGATCACCTAATAATCCCAGTCCAATTCTTCCGATAATCTGGATTCCGCCCATCGTCGCCAGGATTGTAGCAGCCACGGCTGAGGATATTCCTACTCCGATGGCGTCCGGGACGAGGTGTACGTTTATGGAAGTCGAAAAAAAACCGTAAACGAAATACATCAATAAAATAAACCAGAGTTGATATTTTCTAATAGCCTCTGTTAAAGAAAACCCGGATGGAATAGAGTTTTGAGTTTTTGAAACTACCTCGCCATCAGGAGCCAGTCCCATTGCTGAAGGGTTGCTTCTAAGAAACTGCGCTGCTACCGTAATCACTATAATCAATAAAATTCCCATAACAAGAAAGGTCTCTTTCCAGTTGAGGATCTCGATCATTCGGTTGGACAACGGGGCGAAGATCATGACCCCTAGACCAGCTCCGCTCATAACTGTCCCGGTCATCAGGCCTCTTTTCGAGGAAAACCATCTCGCAATAACAGCAATTAAAGGGACAAAAATTCCTCCCATTCCTGCGCCGATTATTAGCCCATAGAACAGGTAGAATTGCCAGGTAGAGTTGACTAAAAACATGAGGCAATATCCTGTCCCCATCAGAATACCGGATATCGTTAGTACGACGCGCGGTCCGTATCTATCCGTGATCGCTCCCAGGAAGACATTGAAAACACCTTCAACAATCATGGAAATAGAAAAAGCCAGAGAAGTTGTGGCGCTGTTCCAACCCAGTTCGCCGGCCATGGGGGTAAAAAAGATACCATAGCTGAAACGCATGCCATACGTTACCAGCAATATTAGGTAAGAAGCAATGGCGATGATATAACCGTAGAAGATGATTGGTTTAGTCCCCCGGGTTTGTAAAGAATCCTGTTTCCTGACCATGCAATAATTTTTAAGTATCCTTTAAGAGTTAAAATAACATTGATTATAGCATGCGTTTATCTAAAAGCGAAGCTTATGACGTCACTTTTTGATGATAGTCAGGGGTAGATCAGCTACTTCCCGGTGATGTATCCTTCCTTGATTAAAAGCTCCGCTGTAAGCGTCGCCCCTTTGGCTGCCCCCATTTTGGTATTGTGAGATACCAGAATATATTTAATTCCGTTTTCTAAAGCCGTGTCTTTTCTAATCCTGCCTACGGTCGTTGTCATACCGTTTTCGGTATTGCGGTCCAGGCGCGGTTGAGGCCTGAACGGGTCTGAATTAACCGTGATCATATGTTCGGGTGCAGAAGGCAGCCCGAGGTTTTTCAGGGGGTTAAACTCCCGCATTACCTTGACAAAGTCTTCCGGCTGGCAGGGCTTTTTCGTGGATACAAAAACGGATTCAGTATGGCCTTCCAGAACATTGACTCGTGTACAGGTGCAGCTCACCAAAAAATCAGCAGGTTGAATTGTATCGGTTGACAACGTACCGAGAATCTTTTGGGTCTCTCGCTGTACCTTTTCCTCTTCTCCTGAAATAAATGGAATTACGTTATCCAGAATGTCCAGACCGATTACGCCAGGGTTGCGTCCCGCACCGGACATAGCTTGCAGAGAAGTCATTAATACCATTTTTATTCCGAATGCATCGAAGATCGGTTTTAATGTGATCGCCATACCGATTGTGGTGCAGTTAGGATTTGGAGTGATAAATCCTTGCCATCCTCGAGACTTTCTCTGTTGCTTTAAAAGTGGAGCCTGGGTCGAGTTAACTCCGGGTATTATAATCGGGACGTCTTTCTCGTAACGGAAAGCCGAAGCCGTACTGATTACAGGCCTGGTAGCCGCAAATTTGGGCTCCAGTATCTGGGCCTGGTCAGCTTCTATTGCCGAGAATAACAGGTCTATCTCTGAAGTCTTTAAGTCTTGTGCGTTTTGGACCGGCAATTCCATTACTTCCGGATCACACGGCTCATCGCAATACCATCTGAAAGCGCCTGTTTTAGGGTCGGTGATAGACTCTTTATAAATTTTACCTGCAGACCTTTCGGAAGCAGCCAGAGTAGTTACTTTTATCCAGGGATGGTTTTGGAGAGCAACGATGAATTGCTGTCCTACGATACCGGTAGCGCCTATAATTGCCGCTCTAATCATGATAAGTAAACTCCCCAAATTAAATTTTGTAAATGCCGGGTATTAATTAATGTATTATACCCCAAGGTAAAGCCTTGAACAAATTCTTAACCGGATAAAATGACCTTAATATTTTTATGTATTTGCCATAAGTGTGTATAATTATTATTGTTTAGTAGACTAATTTCGGACAAAGGGTATAATAGGTAAAGCAATGATTAATATTATTTTAGCCGATGACCATCAGGTAGTTCGAAAAGGTCTTAAAGCTCTTCTCAGTATTGAACCTGACTTTAATATTATAGCCGAAGCTGGAGATGGACTGGAGACAGTGCGATTAGTTGAGCAATTACAGCCTGATGTATTGATTTTGGATCTGATGATGAGCGGAATCAATGGGCTGGAAGTAACACGTCAGTTAACTAAAAAAGACTTCAAGATCGGCATCGTCATACTGTCCATGCACAGTAATGAAGCTTACGTATTAGAAGCTCTCCGCTCTGGAGCCAAAGCCTATATTATTAAAGAATCTCCGCCTGAAGAATTGGTACACGCCATTCGGGAGGTTGTTTCAGGAAGGCGTTACCTTGGTCCTCCTCTTACTGAGCGGGCGATCGATGCCTACACTCAGAAAGCAGAAGTGAAGTCAGTTGATCCGTATGACCAGTTGACCACACGAGAAAGAGAAATTTTACAATTAAGTGCAGAGGGCAGCACCAATGCCGAAATCGCCACTCGCCTTTTTATCAGCCCGCGGACAGTTGAGACGCATCGCACGAACCTTATGCGAAAACTTAATCTGCATAACCATAACCAGCTAATCCAGTTTGCCATTCAACACGATATTCTCCCCGGAAAGAGTTGATTCCGCTTTCCCCTTGAATTCACTACGTATGAAAAAAGCTTTTTAACTACGAACCTCGAAACTTTCCAATTACGTAGGTGCACGGATGACAAATATCTGCATTTTTTATCCATAATATAGTTAGAGAAAATGAAAGTTAGAAGATTCTCTCTGGTATTTTATCTGTGAAGGTCAGGAAGTTGGTAAACATCTTATTGGCAGATGACCATGAAGTCGTTAGAAAAGGTCTAAAAGCTCTTTTAAGTGCTGAGCCAGATTTCAATATCATAGGGGAAGCAGGGGATGGGATAGACACTGTGGAGTTGGTATCCAAACTCCAGCCGGATATTGTGATATTGGACCTGATGATGCCGGGTATAAACGGTCTGGAGGTCACTCGAAGGCTTTGTAAAAAGAACCCTGGTGTTGGTATTATTATTCTTTCGATGCATAGTAACGAAGCCTACGTTTTAGAAGCGTTGAGTTCGGGAGCCAAAGCCTATGTTCTGAAAGAATCGCCTCCGGAAGAATTAATCCTGGGAATTCGCGAGGTAATTGCCGGACGCCGCTATTTGAGCTCACCGTTATCTGAAACATCAATCGATTCTTATTCACGAAAAGCAGAGATATCAGATGCCGAACCATTTAGCTGCCTGACAGCCCGTGAACGCGAAATTCTTCTTCTACTTGCTCAGGGCAAGAACAATGCGGAAATAGCTGACAAACTGAGTATCAGCACCCGCACAGTAGAAACACACCGCACCAACCTTATGCATAAACTTGGATTACATAATCATGCACAGCTCATGCAATTTGCGATTCGAAAAGGAATCTTAGCCTCAAATTAACATTTCTCAGTGATTCCTCAGAAATCTCTTTTGTGTTCTAAGGATTTCTTCTCAAAAACTACGGAAAAAATGTCAGCTAAATACGCATAATATTACCATCAGTTGCGTACGTCTACGGATTCCCTTCGAACTATCATGACGGTAATCTAGTAAGTAGCAAGAAAAGAAACGAGTACTGGATTGGAGGGTAGATATGATTATGAAAACAAAAACTGCTGGTGCAACAGGCCTCAAGACCAGAAAAGGAGAGGTAAACGAAAAACAGTTGTTTCCCAATAATTCAAATCCAGTAGAGTCCGATCTAACAGAAAACTGGCAGGAAAGTGAATCTCATAGCTCTCCCAGCGGTGTCGCCGATATGGATAATCTTGTTTACCTGTATTTATCTGAAATGGGCCAAACTCCAAAATTAACTGCCTCTGAAGAAAAAGATCTCGGCAGCAAGATCGAGCAGGGAAAATATTTAGCACGGGTAGAGCAGGAGCTTAGCGAGAGATTAGATAGTCTGCCTCTTTCAAGTGATATTCTGCTGGAGGTGGTGAATCGTTTTAATGATTCAGCCAAAGTTTTCGATGAGATCTGTGAGCTTTGCAATCTCGATTCCCGGGATTCAATACTTAAAAAAGCTACGTCTCAAATATTACATAAAACTATAGATGGATACCTGGATCCACAGCTTATCGATAGAATTGCTGAAAAATCAGGGCTTGATGCTTCGGCTGCGGAGCAGGCGTTGACCAGATTATCATTAAACAATTTGTTAATTTGTTGGCAGCAAATTCCAGGAGCAGGGTCAAGAATCTCAATGGCCGATTTTTCACGAGAGATTCAAACTAAGAATTTCCCGAGGACCCTGTTAAATCAAGAAACCGAGATCGCTCTCCATTATAAACAAATAAAAGATAGAGCTAGAGAAGCTGGAGACCATCTGATAATCGCAAACCTTCGCCTGGTGGTGAGCATCGCCAAGAAATTTGTCGGCAGGGGTCTATCGCTCTCTGATTTAATTCAGGAAGGGAACATTGGCCTGATTCGGACTATGAAGAAATTTGATCATCGGAAAAACTTCAAGTTCAGTACTTACGCTACCTGGTGGATCAGACAATCGATTAGCCGGGCCATTGCAGATGGATCACGGACAATTCGCCTGCCAGTACATATGGTAAATACCAGTAAGCGCCTGTCTGCTACGAGACAAAGACTGTTTCAGGAAAACGGGCGCAAGCCGAGCAATGAGGAAATATCGCAATCTATGGGCCTAACGGTTACAGAAGTTGGCCAACTTATCGATGCTATGTCGCTTGAACCGGTTTCCCTTGAGATGCCGATTGGGGAAGATGATGATCAACTTAGTGATTGCGTTGAAGACCAATCTATCCCCAGACCGGAGGACGAAGCCGCCGACTCCATACTGGGCGAGCAAATCCGGAAAGTCATGTATACCCTGCCAGAGAGAGAAAGAAAGGTAATTGAACTCAGGTTTGGTTTGGATAACGGAAATGGCCGAACGCTGGAAGAAGTAAGCCAGGAATTAGGTATCACTCGCGAACGTGTACGGCAGATTGAACTAAAGGCGTTAAAAATCCTTCGAGAACCTGGTAATCGGGACAAGTTAAGAGATTTCTTGTTCTAGCCCACTCATATAGAATAAAATTAATAAAATTGGAGACTGCAATGATTGGTCAGACGATGACGGTGACTGAAAGTCAGCGTGAAAATGAAACTATTATTCGCCGCATTTACAATGAAGTTTCATTAAGAAATGATAAGTCATTAAACCTGACTTTTAGCTATCGGTCAAGATGCTTAAACTCTCTGAAGGAGTTTTTTTCTTCGGTTCAAGAGGCTTTTCCGGATTATAAGTTGTTTATTGATAATATTAAGGTAAAAGGCGACAAGGTCATGGCGAGGTACACTATCTCAGGTACTCAAATGGAGAGTTTCTTGGGATTGATGCCGACCCGGCAAAAAATGACGGTTACCGGAATTGATGTATTTCGATTGAATAATGGTGAAATAATTGAGTACTGGGATGCAGCCCACAACATAGAAGCATTACAGAATTATTAGAGGATACTCCAGAAAAATAGTTTAAATCGCTTCCGCTTTTGACGTATGTCATGGAAGCGATTTGCATTTAACGAATATAACTTAAATCGGTGGTAGGTCAGCATGGCAAAGCTGCCAGACGTACCCAGTCTGGAAAACTGATTGGATGCAAGCAAGAATCACTCAAAGAGCACAACTATCAAAATCAGGACTGTCTGCTTGACCTATACCAAGGTCTCATGTTAAATTCTAAGTGGTAACTCCCTGTAGCTCAGCCGGATAGAGCATCTGCCTTCTAAGCAGGTGGTCGAGGGTTCGAATCCCTCCAGGGAGACCATTTATTGAAGCTAAAATTAAACCCTAGTCTATTTACGGACTAGGGTTTATTATTAAAGTGAATATTTGGTTTTGAATTGTATACTTTACTCTTCATCCAATTTAGACTCGAGACAAACAATATTTGAGGTTCAATATGAAAAGGCATTGGTTAAAGAGAACTATCTCACGATTTATCCCAGTACGAAAATCTCCATATTATCTACTATTGATTTTCATTTTCATTGTTTTGATATTTCCTCCATTCTTGCGAATGATTGATATAAGCGCGGCTGCAACCACGGCTTTGCATTGTTCAGGTAATCAAATATTAGATGCAAATGGCAATCAGGTGATATTGGAAGGGGTCAATTATCCGCTTTACATGATTGAAGACGGAGGTTGGTGGTCTGCAAACGGCGAAACATATCTTGAAAGCCGGGGTAAAGGCTATCGTTCGGTGCCTTTGGAGGATAATCTTGACCAGATGAACCTTTGGGGTATTAATTGTATTCGCTTTCATACATCATGTAAACAATGGGTAAATGATCCTGGCAGTTTCATAACTGATTTTAAAGATATGATTTCCCGTTGCGCCGGTCATGGGATATACGTAGTGGTAGAGATATTTGCCTACACTAGATTATCTGCTGCTCTGCCGTATTATCCATATGATGAGAATGCTCCGAAGGAATTTGACAGGGCGGCTTTCGTATCAATGTGGGCTGGTATCGCCGATACCTTGAAAAACTACAATAATGTAATCTTTGAACTCAAAAATGAGCCACACGGAGATAATATAGCTTATACCGACGGAACCGCTATTTTTACAAATGGGAGTGTTACCGTTACTGGCTCAGGGACCAACTGGACAACAGCGATGGTTGGAAGCCAAATTAAACTTAATGGCGATAATAAGTATTATGTTGTAAGGACAGTTGACAGCGCTAATCAGATAACTCTCTTAAATGCCTATACATATCCTGGAGGTTCAGGTGTCTATACTCTGAATTATCGGGCTGAATTATCAGAATACTTTACAATGGCTCAGTTGGCGATCAATGCTATTCGCACTGCCCGTGCGACTCAGCCTGTCATTATACAATGGAATTTCGGTTCTTATTGGGATTTCTCAGGTAATGGCTCCGGTTTAGTGATGTATCAATGGATGCCTCCGGTTTACACCTTGACAGATACATCAGGCAATTTAATCTATAGCGATCATTTATACATGGCCGATTGCCTCCTCAGCATGAACGGCCTATCTCGCAATACTGGTGGAATGTATGACAAGTGCCTTGAGTATTTAACCAATACAGGACTGGTGAGTTTTTCCTCCAGCTACCCTATTCTCGCAGGTGAAGTTGGATGCGCCACTCAACCTACCGAAACGCTAAATGGTTCTTCGTTAGATTTTATACGTAACTGTCTGAGGATATTTAATTCGCTTGGAATATCCTATTGCGCCTGGGATTGGGCAGTTCTTAACCAAAATGGGTCTGTATCCGGAAATACCTTACTGGCTGGTAATTCTTATCCTGCTGAACCATCTGATCTTGGTAAGATTTTTCGCTCTAAAGCATTTAATTATACTGGCTGGTACGATAATCATTATACTTATCGAAAAAGTATTACTTTAAATGGTTCCATTGATGGTGGCCTGCAAGATATACCTATTAAAATATTCATAGGCGAGAACTCTGGCTCGGCTGGGTCGGACGTCCATTTGGGCGGACACTGCAAGAGTGATTTCTCGGATTTGAGATTTACTCTTTCCGACGGCGTGTCTGTTATCCCATACTGGATAGAAAGTATAACAGGTACTACGCCGAATCAGGTTGCTACTGTTTGGGTTAAGACAGACCAGATACCAGCATCTCCATCTACTACTGTCATTTACGTTTATTATGGGTA
>DEUU01000381.1 GCA_002362735.1 Dehalococcoidia bacterium UBA3254 | reverse complement strand
CCATCAAAGAAGCAAGCCTTGTTTGGTCTGCTTCCCGTTCTTTTTTCAATTGGTTAAGTGCATCCAGTACTACATCTTTTGTGGCTAAATCCATCTTTAGTATTTCGACAAGACGTCTTTCTTGTCCGGTATATTGTTTCAGCTTCCGGTTGATTGTCTTAATTTCCTGATCAAGACTACCGTCTTGAAGTTTGCTTTGTTCTGATTCAGTTTGCTTTCTAACTTCTGCTAATAAAAGTTCAGGAGAAGCGAGAACACTTTTAACTTTTTCCCATACCACACCTTCAAGCCATTCAGCCCGAATATAACGAGCATTACATATCTTTTCTCTTGCTGCAGTAGGATGTGTCCCACAGCAATGATAGTATCGGTAATCCCCCCTTAGATAGCTTCCGGCAAGTGGGCTTCCGCAACAACCACAGCTAGCAAATCCAGTTAGTAAATATTCATGCTTAGCTTTACCTGGATGAAGTTCCCTTGCCCTGTCTAAAGCTTTTTGTGCCCTTTCAAACAGTTCTTTATCTATAATAGCAGGAGTTACATCGGTCAGAGCATGCCATGACTCTTTATCTATCTTTTTGTGGTCTTTACCTGAGGTTTTACCAAAATAGGTTATCCCGATATATGCCGAATTCCGTACTATTCTGTTGACCGTATGTGTTTCCCATTTCTTACCAGATTTGGTAGGAATATTTTGCTCATTTAGCGTTCTGGCTATCTTAAAACAGGCATCACCGTTTGCCACCATTTCAAACATTCGCTTGACTACACTGGCTTCTTTTTCAATTGGGGTTCGTTTCTTATACTCTTTTATCCATTGATAACCGTATATGCCTAAACCAGTCCCTTGAGGTAGCTTGCCATTTTTAAGTAAGGCTTGTTTTCCACTCCCAGTGGCATCCTTTCGCCTTTCAGCATCTAATTTGGCAGCATACCCCTTGATATAGAACACGAGCTTACCGACTTCTGAATTGTCCACAAGTTCAGTGGCAGCTTCCAAAGAAACACCATGCTTCTCTAATTCCTGCATCAAGATAACACCATGGACAGGATCACGGGAGAAACGATCAAGACTATAGACAACTACCACATCCAAATTATCTGAACGCGCTAATTCACGAAGCTGTGTTAGTTTAGGACGTTCTAGAGACATACCAGACCAAGCTTCACTTAACTCGATAACGATTTCATATTTCCTTGTCTTACAATACTTACGACAAGCTTCAAGTTGAGTTTGCAGGCTTGTGCCATCTTGCTCTTGCCCTTCGGTTGAAACAGGGCAATAAATAGCGGTATTTTTCATTCCTAACCCTCTAATTATTAGTAAATAACATTATGAGTACTATGGTAAAGAAAATCACCATTAATACTCCCACTATTCTATATGTCCATATTCCCCAAGCCCACCATGCTTTCCAATACCAAACCTCTTGATATTTCTTATCAGTGTAATCTTTTCTTTTCGTATCAACTTTTTTAGTCCAAAAATTCATTGTCTTTTCGTACAGTATGTTAATTATCTTCTTGGCGTAAATAGCTACCAAAGCTCCTATTACTATAAAAAATACGCTAATTATCAAAGTCGGGAACATATTCATTTTTTTACACCTTTCCATTTGTGTTTGTTCCAATATGGAGACTTGCATTTGGGGCATACCTTTGGAAGCCTTTCCATCCGGCTTGCCCAATCATGACCGCATCTCAAACATGTATGTATTCTTATCATGTCGGTGATTATATACCACGTAGGTACATAATATCAACCATCTTTTAAGTCGGGGGATTGCTGCGCGCCCTTCGGGCTTGCTCCCTTGACCGCCTCGCGGATGCGGATGATTAGGGGCATCCGTCTCAGCGATCAAGGCTAAATTCTGGGCGTGGTTTTCCCACTATTCGCCGATAACAGATTGCTATATCTTCCACGACGGTTATAGACCTGGCTCTTGAATTCATCTGAGTCCAGGTATTGATTAATATCAGCCTTTAATCTGGAAGTAGCAAAGTACTCTCCACGAATGGTTGAATCTATTGCCACTACTGATATCATTATTCCTTTCATCTGAGCTGTTAATGGCTCGATTTTAGCTTGTTTTTGTTTATATCTTTGAATACCTATACATTGACCGAACAGGCTAGTAGCACTTTGCACCGTTTGCCACAATTCTGATGTTTGCCACCTTCTGTGGTTAGTATCTTTAGCATTTGGCTTTTTTATAACCAACCACTCACCAGTTAAAGTGCGCCACATATCAGGAATTGAATAGATCAACTTATCATAGGTATCAATGTCATATTCCTTTAGAAATGGTCGCCTTAACTGGAATTCAGCCCTTGTTACTCCAGACGTAGTATTCCATCCACCTTGTTTCCAAATCTCTCTAAACCAGCTTTTATCGCTGTGCTTTATCTCATATTTCTTATCATATATACGAGCCATTACCGAACCAGAACCGAACCGATAACCAGTATCTCGTTTACCTTGCGTATAGTGTTCTATCTCATGGTAATCCACTTTATTTCTTGCCCGTGTAACTACTCCTTGTTTTAGATCAAGATCTGGTAGGTCAGTTGCCAGGTCAACACACAAATCCGCACGATTTACTTTCTCTCCATTAATCGTTGCAATCGTACTTAACCATTTCACCAGTTCACTGACAGCGTTGTTGTATCCTTTGCCCCATAAATAACCACTATTCAGTTGTACAAAAGCTTCTGGATAAACTCGACCACTCTGACAGTTTTTAGCCATATCCAACCGGATATCATCGTTATACATGACATACTCGTAACCCTTCGTCCCTTTAGCCAGAATGATAAATTCACGATCACCTAGTTCTACAGTTACACCATTACCACCGAAAAGTTTTTCTCCAGCACTACGTTTACCTTCATTAAGCTGTTTAAATGCTTTATCGTCAATCAGCCATTTACTAATATTAAAGCCGATATTCAAGCTATCTATTCCAGTAGCGAGTATCTTAACCATCTTTCTGATCTCGCTCTGTACGTAGAAGCCCCCCTGTTAGTAAGTGAGGGGGGCTTCCGGTCGGTCGCCGGTCGGCGCCGACCGACCCTGATAACTTGCTTTCTCCAGAATGGCAAGCCCCGGGTAT
>DEUU01000076.1 GCA_002362735.1 Dehalococcoidia bacterium UBA3254 | reverse complement strand
GGAATCCGGGCATCCAGCATGAACTCCCCTATTTTCTTGGTCTGGTCCATGCCCAGCGGTTGAAACCAATCTCCTCTCCGCCGGGTCCTTACTTTTATTTTAGTCCCCACGCAGTCTTTGTCAAAACAACCGGTGAAATTATCTTCGACAGACCATTTTTTAAAAGAATCACGAGAGATAATTTTCGCCTCAATAGTCCACCCCGGGATTCGGGTTGTACCGGGTATTTCTATTTCGAATTCTCCTTTGAGATCGGGAAAGGGGACCAGGCTCTCCGGTTTGAATCCTAATATATAACGGTCATACTCAATGCTGAAGATCAGACCTTCCGGTAATATGATTTTACGCCCGGCTGGTTTCTGCAAAGCTCCCAATATCTCCTCAATGTGCCGCGTTTCGATATCTTTTAAAGTCCCCAGAAGCTTTCCAATTGCCCGGCGGACCAGCTGGCGCTTCAAAGCCGGCGCCAGACCAAGAAAGCTTTTTTTATTCAGGACGACCGATTTTTCCTTTTCGTTTACAATCTCCTTCCAGGCATGAACGCTTTGCAACTCGAGAAACTCCAGATCGTCCTGAGCTATGCGGCTGATACGCAGTAGAGAATCATTGATACCTGGGTTGTATTCGTGTAAAAGCGGCAACAACTCATGACGCACCCGGTTACGAAGCATAGAGAGCGACAGATTAGACGAATCCAGACATGGAGACAGCTGTCTCAAGGAACAATATTTTAAGGTCTCTTCCCGGGATATCTCGAGAAGCGGCCGGACTACCATTAATTTTCTTCCCGAAAATTGCAGCTCCTGGCAGGGCTGCAGGCCTCGTAATCCTCGCGTCCCGGTGCCCCGGATGATATGTAGCATAATGGTCTCTATCTGATCGTTTTGGGTATGGCCAACCGCTACCCTGTCCGCACCTGTCTGTGTGGCAGTCTCTGCCAGAAAATGGTATCTCACCTCCCGGGCAGCTTCCTCCACAGAAAGGTGATTTTCAGACTGGAAGGCTGTTACATCCCGTTTCTCGATGGTAGCGGGAAGATTCAACTTTTTGGCTAATTCTTCCACATAGCGGGCATCTGCTTCGGATTCTTCACCCCTCAGTTGGTGGTTAAGATGTGCTATATGTAAAGTGATGTTCAGCTCAGTCTGAAGTTTCAGCAGAATGTCTAACAGGCTGACAGAATCAGGGCCTCCGGAAACCGCCACCAGAATTTTTTGTCCTGCCTCTATCAGTTTGTGACGGCTGATAAATTCCAAAACACGTTGTTCCAAATTCGGTTGTTGTTTTTTGTTCGCCATTACACTCCTATTATAGAAAGCTGGAGTTAACTTGCCAACCATTAAAGAAGAAACATATTAATATTAATTCGACTGTTACCGGATAACCATAAAAATTGTTCGTCGGGACCCATTCTTCTACATACTATCGCTTAGTCCTTCTGTTAGAAATTCCGGTCGAAATTTTAAGTTTTATCTATGCATACTAAATAATAGGATCTAAAAAATCTTTTTATGGATAAGTATGGATAAAACGAAAAAAGTCTACAAAGTCGGGATTTCCGGTTCTTACGGAGGGCTAAACCTGGGTGATGAGGCGATATTGCAAAGCATGATCACCCAACTGCGCCGCTCATTACCGGTAGAGATCACCGTGTTTACCCGGGACGTTGAAGATACCCAGCGCCGCCATCAAGTGGAGAATGTAGTTCCGGTCCGCAGCCTCACTCGAAGCGAAGTCGCACCGGAGATTGAAAATCTGGACCTGTTCATTCTGGGCGGAGGCGGCATCCTCTTCGATACAGCTATCGCAGGCTATTTACGAGAGGTGATCATAGCACACGAAAAAGGAGTGCCTGTCATGGTCTATGCCGTAAGCGCTGGACCGCTACAAGATCCCAATATGCAAAAACAGGTCAAAGAAGCTTTGAGCCAGGCGGTGGTCATCACGGTCCGTGAACGCAATGCCAAAAAAATACTCGAAGAAGCCGGAATCGCATGCGAAATTCTGGTCACCGCCGATCCGGCTTTTCTCCTTGAACCTGAGCCAGTTACCGAGGATACCATTAAAAGAGAACACCTGGAAGCCGGACAAAGGCTGGTAGGAATGTCTGTCCGTGAGCCAGGAGGCGCGGCTCCAGAACTAAGTACGATGTCTTATCATGAACTCATCGCCAATGCCGCCGATTTCATGATCGACCGGTATGATACAAATATTGTCTTTGTACCGATGGAACAAAGAGTCATGGACATGCAGCAAGCCCATGCTGTGATCGCCAGGATGCTCCGGCCTCAAAGGGCCTGGTTGCTGCAGGGAGAATATACTCCAGGGCAGATGCTTTCGATCATGAAGTTTTTTGATTTTGCGGTGGGTATGCGGTTACATTTCCTTATCTTCGCTGCTTTGCAGGGAATACCCTTCGTCGCTTTGCCTTACGCTTCCAAGGTAACCGGGATTCTGGAAGATATACAGATAGCTATGCCGCCATTGAAGCTGGTAAACGCTGGAAGACTCATATCTTATATCGACCATTATTGGGACAATAAAGAAGCTATGAAAACCAAAATCCAGGAGCAAATCCCCGCTATCAAAGAACGCGCTCGGGAAAATAATCGCATCGCCGTTAATTTGCTTACCCATAAAATGGATGGTCTTCAAACCTGCACCCCGGATAAAAAAAACAAAAACTATAAAGGAGACAAAGATGCCTCCGTTAAGTCGTCCATTACATCCGGAAAACATTGACCTTCCCTCGCGGAAAGCGCAGGTGATTGCGGAAACCGATGTTCTGGTAGTTGGAGGAGGTCCGGCCGGATTAGGTGCGGCTGTGGGCGCTGCGGAAGCCGGAGCTAGTGTGATCCTGGCGGAGAGATACGGTTTCCTGGGTGGAAACGCTACCGCGGCTCTGGTTACCTACTTCATGTCCTTCTATGTGGAAAAACTGGACAAGCCGGAGCCGTTAAAACCTGGCTTCCATCGTGGAATACCTATTATTGCCGGAGTGCTGGAAAGATTTCTCGACCTTCTGATAAGCCTGGGAGGAGCATCGCCGCCATCTTCAAAATCCGGCTATATCGTCCCATTTGACCCTGAGATATTTAAATTTGCCGCAGAAGAACTTCTGAACCAGACCGCCGTGAAACTCCTGCTTTATGCTTTTGCCAGCGGAATAATTGGTGAACGTCGGGTGGAAGGAGTCGTTTTCGAGACTAAGTCTGGACCTCTGGTAATAAAAGCTAAACAGGTAATTGACTGTACCGGAGATGGAGACATCGCTGGCTATTCCG
>DEUU01000036.1:6606-8258 GCA_002362735.1 Dehalococcoidia bacterium UBA3254 | reverse complement strand
AGAAAATACAGCAGACCGGCAATCAATATCAGGGGCAAAACGTTGACCAGGACGGTGCCCCAGGGTATGCCTGAATTGGTCTTGACATCCACATTGACGTTGGTCAGATTCAAGCCCATGTTCTTGTAATTATCAACTACGGCATTAGCTTCCTGATATGCAATGACCTGAGTGCCGTTAGTCTCAGTGATGGTCCATTTATTACCATCTATCTCGATGTTTTTGATCTGTCCTTGCTGGGACATGTCAATAACCTGAGAGATGGAGACCTCGGTAGGCTGAGGCCGCATGTTTCCGGACAAGCTGTAAAAGATGGCTATGGCGGCTATTAAAATGGCTATAAAAATAATCGTATTTCGCATCTATTTAACTACACCTTACAATAATCATAATCCTATTGATTTTGGGAAGCAACCTTCTGTTTCCCGGCAATATCTCGTATATATTATAACAGAACTCTGCTCCGCCTTAAACTTTGTTGTAAGTCTCCTGGAGGTGAAGCGCATCTTCTTCCAGATTAGGACTTTCGCAGATAATCATGCCTTTAACATCTACTTCTTTCAAAGCCTGAAGAAGTTCGGTATAGCGAAGATCGGACTCTCTTAAATTGAGATGCATGACCTCTCCGGCTTTTGCGTTGTAATTGATTCCGGAAAGATGAATATGCATATTGTCCAGGGCGGAACGCCCGAGCTTCTTTTCAACCTGAGATAGAATAGATTTAAATTCATAGTAGGAATTGACTTTCCCGTTTCGGGAATGAAGATGGGCGAAGTCAATGCACGGAGCTAGTCCTTCGACTTCGCTGCAAAGGTTAAGTAACTCTTCGAAGGAGCCGAACTGGCTGTTTCTTCCCATCAACTCGGGGCGAAGTGTAACGTATTTATTCTGGTGTCTGATTTCCGCTACAATTCCGGGAAGCAGCTGTTTTATCCTGGAATAGACCTCATCCGGATTATCTTTCATATAGAAAGCGGTATGGAAAGCGATATCTTTCACGCCGCATAAGGAAGCGACGCGGGCTGTCTGGAGCAATCGGTCCTGACTGGAGATTAATTTATCATGCTCATGGGCGTTCAGGTTGATATAATAAGGAGCGTGAGCCGTCAGTCTGATTCTGAGCTTTTGGGCGGTCGTCGCCACCTGGTCTGCTTCGGCTTCCGTCATACGGACCCCGTATACGAATTCCAGTTCGGTGCAGCCCAAACCGAGCTCGGCAATGCGCTTTATTCCATTAATTATGTTCTTCGGTTTGGCACTTGAATGGGGAATTCCGCCCGTCCCGAAAAGCAGCCCCGCCATGATAATACTCCTTAAAGCTAATATACAGGAGAACAGTCCTGTGTGCAAATAGGAGAAAAGGAGAGTTGTAAGTGATAAGTTTTAAGTTATACGTTTTGGAAAAGGGAGTGTAGAGACTGAAAAAACTATAAATGCTGGAGGCTAACGAATTTCTGGCCGGTGGCGAATGCTTCTTCGAGGGCTTCCGGGTGTTTGAGAATGTCTCCCATGGCATCAATGCCGCGGACCAGAATATCACCGGTGTAGGCCACATCCAGGGTTTTGAAAAGAATTTTGATCGTCGCCAGCTCGGCATCAAACAGATTCGGGACCGTTTTGCGGCCGCCTACCGAGATGAAAAACCCCTGCCG
>DEUU01000036.1:0-6421 GCA_002362735.1 Dehalococcoidia bacterium UBA3254 | reverse complement strand
GATTTTGATGGTGGCCAGCTCGGCATCAACCAGATTCGGGACCGTTTTGCGTCCGCCTACCGAGATGAAAACCCCCTGCCGCTCCCGCTGATCGCCCAGCGGAGGAACCTTGAGGATGTATTTTCGCGCCCAGAGAGACTGACAGCGGTCGATCAGTGCCTTTAACTGGGCAGAGACGCTCAAAAATTGTAGCGGTGAGGCCAGGACTATTCGGTCGGCAGCTTCCATTTCATGGTAGACCGTCTGCATATCGTCCTGGACCTTGCATTGTCCTCGGGTCAGGCAGGCGTCGCAATGCAGACAGCCTTGAATGTTAAGGTCACAAGCCACGAGGATTTTTACTTCTGCGCCCTTTCCGGCTGCTCCTTCCATAAAGCGTGCCAGAAGAGTGTCCGTATTTCCACCCCGACGAGGGCTCCCGGCAATACCCAGCACTTTCATATCAAATCCTTTTCCAGACTCTCCAGAATTTCTTTCTCTCTAGCTCTCATGGCGGGCTCCATCTCCTGCTTCTCATGGTCGTAGCCGAGAATATGCAGTACACCGTGTATGATCAGGATAGCTATTTCTCGCTTCTGGGAATGGTTGGTTTCCCGGGCTTGAATTAAAGCTTGAGGATAAGAAATGATGACCTCTCCCAGGTGAAGGACCCCGTCAGGAGGCCCGATGAAGGGAGCAGGTTCCTCGTCTTTTTGTTCGGAAAGCGAGAAGGAAAGGACATCCGTGGGTTGATCCAGACCGCGGTAATCCCGATTCAGTTCCTGTATCCTTTCCTGACCGGTGATGACCAGGCTGATTTCTGCATTGGAAGGTACTTTTTCAGCTGTGAGGGGTTTTTCCACTACATTCTGCAGCCATTCCGTATCCAGTTCGGCATCCAGTCCTTCTTCAATTAAGATGTTAATTTCCATAAACTTCATTCGTCACCCTGTCCAGAATTTGCCAGATCCGGTCAAGCCATTCCTGATGCTCCGGTTTCATCAAACAGGAACGCAAACAGGTGACGTACTCTCCCTCAAATTTGATTCCTGGGGCGGCATCCCTGAGTAAACGGGTCAGGTATTTAAAAGTCGCCAGGTGCAGATTATTTTTCGCTGCCGTTTCAAAAATACTCTGAGAAAGCTCGGAAATCCGGCTTCCGGTTTCAGCTCCTGGCATCCAGGTGACAATATCAAGCTCAGGCTCGAGTAAAGTCCGGAAGCGGGAATCCGCATTGAGTCTTTGATAGAGATTTAGCGCCGCCGACCGGGACTTTGATAGATTTAAAGCGAATTCACCGCCTCTGGTCATCGGTAACAGCTTTTGGGTGGCCCACAGAGCGACCGCCGATGCCCCTGGTCGAGAGCATTCCAGGCTGATTTCTCCCAGGTGCAGATCATGTGAGCTGAAGTAGGTATAAGGCGAATCGTGTTTATAAAAGGCACCGACCCCCGGGTCTTTAAAGAGCACGCAGCCGCAACCGTAAGGCTGCAAGCCGTGTTTGTGCGGGTCTACCACGATTGAATCAACCTGAGATAGCCTGTCATAGGCCTTTCGAGCCGAGGAACTCAAATTATCCACCAGAGTAAAATAGCCGCCGTATGCGGCGTCAGCATGCAAACGGAAACCGTATTTTTCCCGGAGTTCCAGCATTTCCGGAAGCGGATCGATAGACCCGGTGCCGGTAGAACCGATGGTTGCAACTACGGTGCCAACTTTGCCGGTCTTAAGCACCTTTTCCAGGGCATCCAGGTCCATTTGTGCCAGATTATTGCAGGGAACGGACTGAAACCCCAGCTTCAGGACCTCGGAAATCCGGCTATGAGTGTAATGAGCGAGTTCGGAGGCCAGGACAAGTTTCCCCGGATTTAATTTCCCGCCGATCCAGAGTGCCTCCAGATTAGCTATGGTCCCTCCGCTGCAAATATGTCCCAGAGAAGTCTGCCAGCCGAACATTTCAGCAATTTCCGCCACTGCTTCTTTTTCCATCCTCGAGCTGGCCCGGCCTCCATCAATCGCATGGTTGTTGGGATTAATCCAGAGGCTGAGCGCATAAGCCAGGCGGGCTACAGGATGGGGAGGCTTCAACATTTGTCCGGCATAATACGGGTGAAAATAAGGATAGTTGTCCTGCATTCTGTCTGCTACTTCCAGCAAGACTTTTCTTATTCCTGGATAGTCATAATTCAGATCAAAATCCGGTAGTCCGGTAAATCCGGCCTCCATCCTTTTAAGCGCTTCAGTTAATATCTCCAGGCTTTTCGATTCAAGATGCATCAGTTGCCCCTGACAGAAACAATATCTTCAAGACCAAAATTATCAGATTATCCCTAAAAAGTAAACATGACGATCAATGTAAAAGCCCTGATCTTTAACATTATATCTGATTCACGTTATAATGGATCAAATCAGGTTCACGAAGGAATTAATACCGTCTTGTCAATGATTGAAACATACAAAGTAAGCCGCAAATTTGGGGATCTCACCGCCGTTGAGGACCTTAATCTGGCGGTTGATAAGGGTGAAGTACTGGGTTTTCTGGGCCCGAATGGAGCGGGGAAGACCACCACTATCCGTATCCTTGCCGGCATCATCAAACCGAGCTCGGGTTATGCCGTCGTCGCCGGAGTTCGGACGGATGAATCTGTGGAAAAGCTGCATGAAGTAATCGGTTTGCTGACGGAGTCGCCCGGGTTTTACAACAGATTAAGCGCTTATCGTAATCTGGAATATTTTGCCGGATTTTATCAAGGTCTGGACACCCCTCCCCAAATCGAAAAATATCTTAAAACGATGGGACTGTGGGAGAGAAGACTGGACAAGGTAGGGACTTATTCCAAGGGTATGAAACAGAGGCTGGCATTGGCCCGCGCATTGCTGGCGGAGCCAAAGGTGCTTTTTCTCGATGAGCCAACCGCAGGACTGGATCCGGAAGCTTCCGAAGAAGTCCGCGGTCTGATTAGAAAGCTCAGCAAGGAAGGCCGGACGATTTTTCTTTCTACTCATAATCTGACGGAGGCAGAACAGCTCTGTCAGCGCATCGCTATTTTTCGCACCCGGCTTTTGGCCCTGGACACTCCCCAGAATCTGCGCCGGCAAATGTTCCACCGCCGCGTCGTGATAAGACTCGAAAATGTGACGGAGTCTGTCCTTGAAAGCATTCGCAAACTGGCCCCGGTAAAATCTTTGCAGCAAGAAGACACCCGGCTTAGCATTGAGCTGGCGGACACTGAAAAAGAGCTTCCGGGTCTGGTACAAAATATTGTACAGTCAGGGGGTCGAATCCTGGAAGTCACCGAGGAGCGTCACTCTCTGGAGGAAATTTACCTCAGCCTGGTGCGGGAGGATGCCAGAACATGACCGTCCGGCGTATCCGCAATATTCTGTTAAAAGAATGGGAAGTTATCTTCCATGACTGGAATAATGCCATGTTCGTCAGCCTGATCCCATTATTGATCATCGCGGAGCCGCTGGTTTTTATGTGGCTGGCGGATCATTTTGGCGGCCAGGCTATCTTTTCTAGCTCGATCATCCAATCTGCCATCGCCAAACTCACCGTGGAAATAACGGCGGCGGCAGCGCTCCCTGCGACACAGCAATTTCAGGTCTTATTACTCAGTCAGTTCAAATTCTTTCTCTTGCTCATTCCGACCATGATCGCCATCAGCTTTGCGACCTTTAGCATTATCGAAGAAAAACAATCGCGGAGTTTGGAGCCTTTACTTGCTACTCCGGTCCGCACCTGGGAGTTGTTACTGGGAAAGGCTTTATCCGGAGCCATTCCTGCCATACTGGTCTGCTGGGTCTGTGCGGCTATCTTTTTCCTGGGTGTGGTGATCATGGGTTGGGGAAACCTGGTATCGCTGGTCTTGACTCCTTCCTGGTATCTCGTCTTCTTTCTTTTGAACCCGGGAATCGCCATACTGAGTTTCCTGCTGGGTGTCATCGGTTCTTCGAGAGCCCGGGATGCTAAAAATGCCCAGAACTTAATCCTCTTTGTGATTTTCCCGGTCTTTGCCTTAATCGCTGTCCAGGTCACGGGCGTGGTCTGGTTCACGCCGGTCTTGACCCTGGTTCTTTCCCTGGGTATATTTATCGTCGATTATCTTGTCCTGCGCGTGGCGGTCCGTCTGTTCCAGAGAGAGAACGTGGTGATAAGCTGGCGTAATTAGCTTCTTCAGGATTAAAGTACCATCACCGGTATACAAAACGATATTGAGACAAACAGCCTCCGGTGTTATTATGACTTAAGATTACCTAACCTGTGCAGGATTTGACATGAAAAAGATTTTATTAATGGTAGCAATACTATCTGCTTTAGTGATGATTATTCCGACTTCCGGATGTTCCGGTTCAACAAGGGTTGGTGATATTCTGGCAAATCCCATGAATTTTGAAGGGAAACAGGTTAGCATTAGAGGAACGGTTGGGGAAACTGTTTGGCTGTCGTTTCTGAAAAAGGGAGCCTACCAGATCGGTGACGGGTCCGGCACCATATGGATTGTAACCCCTCAACCGCCGCCTCAAAAAGGGACGAAAATCTCTACAAAAGGGACCGTCTCAACCGCCTTTAAACTGGAAGACAGGACACTTGGGACCGTCATCACCGAAGTCCAGCGGGATTAACGAAGCACAGTTAACCCTGCCTCGTTTGCTTGAGGTTTTACTCTCAGCAGGATACTAAAAGTATTTCCTTTTCCGGGATAGCTGTTTACCCAGATCCTGCCCTGATGGGCTTCGATGATCTGTCTGGAAATGGCTAATCCCAGACCCAGACCGGGAAACCTGGACCGGTCTTGTTCTATCCGGTGATACGGTTGGAAGAGTCGTTTCTGTTCTTCCAGAGAGATTTCTTTCCCCTCGTCCTGGACCTCAACCAGCACCCCGCCATAGGCCTCTTTCGCCCGCAGAAATACTTTCCCTCCCGGGGGACTGAACCTGCTGGCATTGGACAGGAGATTAACCAGTACTTCCTCCAGTCTGAATGGATCGACAGGCAAGGGCGGTAGCTTAGCAGCCAGGTCAAGCACCAGCTGTTGACCATTGACCTGGACTTCCGGTTGGAATCGTGAAGCGACACTTTCGACCAGCTGTTTTATGTCGAACGACTGAATCCTCAGCTTGACCTCTCCACGGGAGAACCTTCCCAGTTCCAACAGCTCATCCAGACGCTGGACAAGGGCTTGAGCACCCTTAAAAACGTTGCTGATGAGTTTGGTTTCGATACTTTCGGGGTCTCTGGAGGAAGAATTTTTCAGCAAGTCGGCCGAGGTGATGATGGAAGTCAGGGGAGTCCTCAGTTCGTGACCCAGGACACTGATAAACAGACCCCGGGCTTTAGCTTCTTCTTCCAGTTCCAAGCGCTGCTGTTTTTCTTTTTCGTAGAGTTCTTTGATCTGTTCTGCCAGTTTTTTCTTCTCAGTAATATCTTCCTGGATACCGTCACAATAAAGCATACTACCGTCAGTGTCACGGACCGGGGTTATGGAAACGGCGATCAAAATCAATGTGCCGTCCTTCTTCTTGATCCAGACCTCCTGATTGGCTTTTTTCGGTGTTGAGACAGACTGGTCCAGAATTTCATGCCAGTCCGTGGGATGAACGGACAATTCGTTGATATCAATATTCAGAAGCTCTTCCCGCGAATAGCCCGTAATCGTCTCCATAGCCTGATTCACTTCCAGATACCGGCCGGATGGAGTAAGCCGGAAGACCCCCTGCTTAATGTGGTTGACCAGGCTCCGGTACTTTACTTCAGAGTTTTGCAGAGCTTCTCCGGTTTTTTTCCGTTCGGTCACATCTTTGAAGAGGACAAGCATTCCTTTGAAAGATGACTTCTGATTCTTTAAAGGAAGGATGTTGATCTCAAGATCCTGACCACTGCCGGATAAAACGGAAAATACCCCTCTGTGTTCCTCACCACTATTTGTAAGAATCAGCTGATTCAGCCAGGGACAGATATCCGCGATTAGCTTGCCGGATGCCGCCGTTTGACTCAAACCAATGATTTTCCCGGCGGAGGGATTCAAATCGGCCACTGCGCCCTTCCTGTCCAGCACCAGGATGCCATCCGGCAGGTTTTCCACCAGAACTTCCCGGGCAACCGGCACGATATCCAGAAAGCGGAAACGAAGAACTATGGCCGCCAGAATAATACTGGAGGTGAATAACGCAATAGCCGTGACGTCCAATCCCGGTATGGGGAAAACCCCCATAGCATTCATTCCATGAGCGGTGACGGGAAGTAAAGCTCCGACCAGTACCGCCAAAGTTTTCCATCGGTCTCCGGGCCTCACCCTGAAGGTAAACCGTAATAGCAGCAGGGCTCCGGCTAACAAAATCGAGTAGATGTAGACAATTTGCACTATCGTGAAAGGCCCTTTTTGCCAGACAATAATGCTGGTGGAAGATGATTCATCAGGAACAAGACGAAGCCAGGTTA
>DEUU01000296.1 GCA_002362735.1 Dehalococcoidia bacterium UBA3254 | reverse complement strand
TAGATAGCTGGCAGTTAACTACTATCGGCTGTCAATTAAGGTGTAAAATAATATAAGTAGGGGCGGGTTTAAAAACCCGCCCCTACTGGCAAGAAGAATGAATCGGTCTATAAGACGATTATCATAGAGTGATAAATCATAAGCCAGAAACAATACAGTAGGAGAGGAATTAATGACCTGGGAAGAGGAATATAAAAGTAAGATCGTAACGGCTGAAGAGGCCATCAGTCGAGTTAAAAATGGAGATCGGGTCTGTTTCGTTCAAGGTAACGAACCGCAAGCATTAGGTCTGGCTCTGGCGGCTCGCTTTGGTGAACTGGAAAACGTCACCATATCAGTGCGGACTCCCGGTAGAGATTTCGGCTGGTATGATCAGGGATGGGAGGCCTCGTTCGCAATAGAAATCGGCTTTCCGCTTCCCATTGTCCGGCAAATGATCGCCGAAAAGAGATGCGATATAGAGATCGGCTCTCTGGGATTTGATTATCATGGTGAGATGTCCCGACAGGCAGACTTCGTACTATTGGAACTTTCACCGCCGGATGCTCATGGCTACTGCAGCTTCGGCGCTTCCTGTTGGACAAAACTGACTGAGCTCAGGGGAGCTAAATTCGTTATCGCTGAAATCAACAAGAACCTGATTCGAACCTACGGCGAAAACAATGTCCATATTTCCGAGATTGACCTCTTCGTCGAACATACTCCGTCCGGTAAGGCTCCAGGGGGCACCGACCTGTTGGGACGTAAAAATGTCGAACCCGGACCAGTCGAGAAGACAATTTCGGGATATGTCGGTACTCTGATTAACGACGGTGACACGATCCAGATCGGCGTGGGTTCCACCAGCGAATGGTGCGCTCGCATGGATACCTTCAATAACAAAATTGATCTTGGCTGGTATTCAGAAGCCACTCCTCGAGGCATCATTAAATTAATGCGGGAAGGCGTCATCACCAGTAAAAAGAAGAACTTTATGAACGGGAAACACGTTTGCACTGCTTGCGGAGGCGGCTCTATAGAAGATATGCAGTGGGTGACCATGAATCCCGCATTCGAGCTTCATCCAGCGGAATATGTGCTGGACGTGAGGAACATCTGCAAGAATGATAACATGAAAGCTATCAACTCGGCCGTCTCGGTAGATTTAACCGGCCAGATCGCCGCCGAATCGGTTGGTCCGCGCATCCTGAGCGGCGCCGGCGGACAAACCACTTTTGCCATGGGGGCCGGACTTTCCAAGGGCGGACGCAGCATCACGGTGCTGCCTTCCACGGCTTCGGACGGTAAATACAGCCGCATCGTTCCCATGCTGGATGCCGGCACCATCGTCACCGTACCGCGTATCGCGGCTGATACCATCATCACTGAATACGGCATCGCTAAACTGAAAGGGTTGACCCAGAGACAGAGAGCCCTGGCACTTATAGGTATTGCCCATCCCGATCATCGCGCCGAGCTGAAGAAAAAGGCGGAAGAATTATATTGGCCGTAATTTTCAGTGTTCTACAGAGCAAATACTGAAAAATGGTAATAAAAAAATAAAAAAGGAGATAGAAGAACAATGGCTATTGAAAAAACTACTGACGTACAAGTAATTTGGCCCGACATGGCCTCAGAACCCAATTTTAAATGGATCAAGTACGAACATGACAAAGAGTATCCCAAGGTCGTTTATATCACTTTGAACCGCCCGGACAAGAACAATGCCATCAGCATTGGTCCCGGAATGATGACCGATGAATTAATCCAGGCCTTCAACCGCGCTAATCATGATGATGATTGCAACGTAGTAGTCGTGAAAGGGGCCGGCCCCAACTATTGTGCGGGATTCGATCTGTCCATGGTTTACCGAGTCTATGGCGGAAGCCCGACCAACAAACCATCCCAGAGAATTAGACTCCAGGTCGACCAGGATCATCTGTTCGGTTTCCCCCAGGCTATTCTGAACTGCAATAAAGTCATCATCACCCAGGTACATGGCTGGGCTATCGAAGCTGGCCTGTATATCGTAAAATGCTCTGATATTGTCGTCGCTGCAGACAATGCTAAATTCTCCCAGAGAGGACAGCGGTTAGCCTTCGGCGGCCTGCCAACCGTCCCCATCGAGTTATTCATGGGCCATACCAAGAAGGTCATGGAATGCCTTCTGACCGGTAGAACCGTCAGCGGCAAAGAAGCTGAGGAAATCGGTTATTGCACCAAGGCCGTCCCGGCGGATATTCTGGAGAGCGAAGTTCATCATCTGGCTGGCGCCATTGCCGTTCTGCCCAGAGATGTCGTCGTCATGGGTAGAGTCGCTCGCCGCCATATGTATGACAGAATGGGCATGACTACCCTCAAAGAGGTCATCACCTATCATACCCTGTCAGTCAACTTGAAATACACCCCGGATGAGAGAGAGCTCATGTTCATCAAAGACCGCGAAGGAATGGGCGAAAGAGAAGCCTTCCATAAGATGCATGCGAAATATGACGAGGCTCTGGAAAAGACCCAGTGCTTCAAGAACTATAATCCACCCAAATAAATCTGGAAATAGACCAGTCGCTTTTCGAAAGAGCGAGGCCTCATCAGCCTCGCTCTTCTTTTATAATGAAATCATGGAACATCACGAACACATGAATCATATGGCACATATGGACCATGAGAAAATGACCCGATCCGGTCATGATCACCAGCATACAGGCCATTCCGCTATGGTAGAAGATTTCAAAAGGCGGTTCTGGATCTCCCTGATCATCACTCTACCGATTCTGGCGCTTTCCCCGGTCATCCAGCAATTCCTTCATCTGGGTACCTCTCTTCGCTTCAGTGGAGATGCCTATGTGCTCTGGGCGCTATCCTCACTGGTCTATTTTTTTGGCGGTTTTCCCTTTTTGAAGGGTATTTTTGGAGAATTAAAATCAAGACGTCCCGGGATGATGACACTGATCGCAGTTGCTATTACCACAGCCTGGGTTTATAGCAGTGCGGTGGTTTTCGGACTCCGGGGTGATGTATTTTTCTGGGAACTGGCTACGCTGATAGATATTATGCTCCTTGGGCACTGGTTGGAAATGAGGTCCGTAATTTCGGCTTCCTCGGCTCTTGAAGAGCTAGCCCGACTGATGCCTGCTGAAGCGCATAAAATGGTGGAATCAGGGGACATCGCCGATATACCTCTGGACCAGCTGGCGGCAGGGGATAGAGTCCTGGTGAAACCGGGAGAAAAGGTACCGGCTGATGGGGTTGTAATAAAAGGAGAAACTTCTATCACTGAGGCCATGCTGACCGGTGAATCTAATCCGGTCAACAAAACGATAAATTCCGGAGTAATCGGCGGGTCAATCAACGGAGAAGGTTCAATCATCATCGAAGTGCATAAGACCGGAAAAGACTCTTACCTGGCTCAGGTGACTGAGTTGGTAAAGGCAGCTCAGGAGAGTAAATCGAAGACCCAGAACCTGGCTGATCGGGCAGCTTTCGGACTGACGGTAACGGCTCTGAGCATCGGTATCATTACCCTCCTGGTCTGGATAACGCTTGCCCATCAGGAGTTTGTTTTTGCCCTGTCTCGAATGGTCACGGTGATGGTCATTACCTGCCCCCACGCCCTCGGGCTGGCTATTCCCCTCGTAGTTGCCGTATCCACTTCACTCTCGGCCAAAAACGGACTTTTAATAAAAAACCGGGACAGCTTCGAACATGCGAGAAAGATCCAGGCAATAATTTTCGACAAAACAGGGACCTTAACGCTGGGGAAATTCGGCGTTACGGATGTTATAAGTTTCGACCGAATGCCTGAAAAGGAGATTTTGAAATATGCAGCCTCGGTGGAAAGTAATTCGGAACACCCGATCGCTAAGTCAATCATCTCAGGTTCAGAAGAAGTTTTCCCTGTGGAGGGTTTCAAATCGGTACCCGGAAAAGGCGCCCAGGGAAAGGTTAATGGCCGGGAAGTTCTCGTGGTCAGCCTGGGCTATCTGCGAGAAAAGAACATGCACTTCACTAATGAAATCATGGGCAAACTGGCCTCGCAGGGAAAAACGGTTGTTTTCGTACTGATAGATGGTAAAATCCAGGGATTGATCGCTCTGGCGGACACAATCCGCCAGGAATCTAAAAAATCCGTTCTCGAACTCAAAGGAATGGGAATTAAATGCCTGATGCTCACCGGTGATAACCGGCTGGTAGCGAAGCAGGTAGCTGAGGAGATCGGGATCGAAGAGTATTTTGCAGAGGTCTTACCGGACCAGAAAGCGGAGAAGGTCAAAGAAATCCAGTCCCGTGGATTAAAAGTGGCGATGGTCGGGGATGGAGTAAACGACGCTCCAGCCTTGGCTCAGGCAGACCTTGGAATAGCTATCGGAGCCGGCACAGATGTGGCAGTGGCTACGGCAGACGTAGTACTTGTAAAAAGCAACACCGGAGACATCATTTCCATCCTCAAACTTTCAAAAGCAACCTATCGAAAGATGGTGCAAAACCTGGCCTGGGCAACCGGATACAATATCTTTGCCATTCCCCTGGCAGCCGGGGTAGCTTATAGCGCCGGGGTCTTGCTGGACCCGGCGCTGGGAGCAGCCCTTATGGCTTTAAGCACCATCATCGTAGCCATCAACGCCAGGCTAATTAGGATTTAGGAATTCATTTTATAGTCTTAAGGAGACCTGATAATGAAGAAATGGATGAGAGACATTTTTCTGATCATTCTGCCCGTGCTAATACTCCTCATTTCGGGAAGTTGCTTTGGGTCTTCCGGCAACTCTCCAGGTACATCTGGTATTCCCACCACCACGGGAAATCCATCAGTATCAAATGGACATCAAATTTATAATACTTCCACCAGCGCTTCAGGTAATCCTATTACCTATTCTGGAGGGCCAGGCATGATGATGCAAACCGGTCTCGCATGCGTCACATGTCACGGACCTCAAGGAGTGGGCGGAACGACAACTTTTATGATGCAAAGATTCGATGTCCCCAATATCACCTGGCCGGTTTTATCTTCAACCAGTAACTACACCCCATCATATACCGAAGATACTGTAAAAAGGGCAATAACCCAGGGAATAGACTCTGAGGGTAGTCCGCTGGAATATCTGATGCCCCGCTGGCAAATGTCACCCAATGACCTGAATGACCTGGTGGCTTTTATTAAGACATTGAGATGATACTGGAGTGACTCTT
>DEUU01000172.1 GCA_002362735.1 Dehalococcoidia bacterium UBA3254 | reverse complement strand
TCAAAGTGTGGGGACCTCTTACAGGACAAATTTCGGGATTACAGATTCTTTGTAGTCTCTAACCGCGACCCCTACATTCACACATTTTCAGGAAGGCAAATTACGGTGAAAGTGCCCGCCAGTGGTCTGGCAACTGCCCTTGATCCGGTGATGCAGGCGTGCGGAGGAACATGGATTGCTCAGCAACGACCTCCTTGGTTTTCATATCCGAAATAATTGCAATAATTTCATGGACACTATGAGACAGGTCTCTGGAAGCCCGAGTAGACCGGGACCGATACGAGATTTCTTACAACAGCCATAAGACAGTGGTGAATCCATTCCCCATCAGCGTAGATTTTAAAGAAATTAACGGTGATACCCAAAAACAGGAAGTAGCCATCGAAATAGAGCGAATGCGGAATAAATTAGGCTTGCGAGATGAGATTATTTGCGTGGGTATCGAGAGGTTTGACTATACCAAAGGTATTCCTGAAAGATTCAAAGCTATTGACCGGTTTCTCGAAAAATATCCGCAGTACGAGAAAAAAATCGTGTTCATACAAGCCGGGGTGACGAATCGGATTCATATTGAAATTTACCAGACCTTGAACCAGGAAATCGTTCAGGAGGTAGAACGCATTAATTGGAAATATAAGTCGGGACTTTAGGAACCAATTATATATTTACATGAAGATTATCTGCCTTTGACTTTAATGGCATTACGCTGCATGGCGAATTTTTGTATTGTCAGTTCTCTTCATGATGGTATGAATCTGGTGGCCAAAGAATTTGTAGCCAGCCGTTTTGATGAAGATGGTGTTTTGATTCTTAGTCTCTTTGCAGGAGCTTCGCTGGAATTACCTGATGCAGTTTTAGTTAATCCTTATGCCACTGATCAGTTTGCAGATGCAATTAAACAGGCCATTGAAATGCCTAAATTAGAAAAACAAAAACGCATGTGCAAAATGCGAGCTATCGTTCAAGAGAATAATATTTACAAGTTGGCGGGAGATATTATTTCAAAGTTACTTAACTTTGGATAATAAACCCTTAATACAGGGCTTTATGAAAACAGGAAACCAGCTTCTTAAAGAGGAGGCTCCCTTTAAAAGCATTTAAAAACCAAACATTTAGAGACGCCGGGGAAAAAATAAACTACACGTTTATTCGAGGTTTTCTCCGCTTAACCTCTTTGATGGGGCATTTTTAATAATTTCTTGCACTACTTTGATCCAATTCTCGTCAAAATAGCGTACCCCGCTTGGAGCAATTACCGTTGGCTGCGGAAAAATTCCCCTTTTCAGTCTCTCATCCAACTGGGCCCGTCCGACACCCAATTTGCGGCAGACCTGTGGAGAGGTCAGGTACTTGTAAGTAAATTCTATTCTTGGTTTAGGCATTACGATATATTAAAGCGGCTTGTCTAACATTTGTCAATAGGTTACCGGTAGTATTTTTGTCATTTTCATCCGGTTTTTTTGCTAATTCGAGGACAATACCAATCAATTATCATGTTGTATGTACAGGTTTTTTGAGAGATTATCGTTTTTAAGAGGGATAACACAATTAATCTCTCTTCAGGGCAGTTCGAAACGTCTGAAACAGCATAAGTCCGACTAAAATAATGATCGCCGCAGCAAAGATAAGAGGCCAGTAGCTGATGCCGGATGATCGGTTTGAAGCGACCTCAATAGCACCGTATAAAAGGTATGCATCCAGTCCTATGACCAATATTTTGAGTGCGAATAAGAGTCTTATCAAATGGAAGCGCAGTTTTTCTGCCCGGGCTAAGGAAATTTTGTCCTTGATGCTAGAAGGAAGATTAATGAGGTTCTTAGGGTTTGTTGCGGCCGCAAATACCACACTGATACCGGTGATCAATGCGTAAATGAAAACACTCATGATCGGATAAAGGAATAATTCACTCTTGTTGCCCCAACCATCCGGCAGACCCTGAGAATTAAAATGGGTTGGGATCCTTTCAGGCAAGCCCGGATAGTTATTTAATATCAGAAGAATGATCAGGATTATCAGCCCCAGCGGTATGACCTCAAGTTGAAGCGGATAAATTTTATGGATTTTTTGCAGCATTGCCTGTGATACACCATACCCAGAATAAATAATCTCCCGTCCTTGCCGGAAAAGGGAGACTATTGAAATACTATTTTACTTTACCCTAGCAGCCCTTAGCTCCGCCTTTCTGTGCCATTTGCCAGGACTTGCCCTCGGTAGTAATTGAAGGGGCAATTACCAGTTCGGTTTTTTGCATATCGGCAATAGTGCGAGCTCCACAAACTCCCATGCAGGTCCGTAACGCTCCCACCAGGTTCTGGCTACCGTCAGTTAAAGAAGTGGGGCCATAGAGAATCTGCTCCAGAGAAGCATTGGTACCGACTTTGATGCGGGTACCTCTGGGAAGAGAGGCGTGGGGAGTTGCCATGCCCCAGTGATAACCATGTCCGGGTGCTTCCTTAGCCATTGCGAAGAGCGATCCCAGCATCACTCCATCCGCTCCAGCGACAATCGCCTTGCAGATATCTCCGCCGTTGCGGAATCCGCCGTCAGTGATAATCGGGACATAGCGGCCACTCTCACGCCGGTACTCTTCCCTGGCGGCGGCGCAATCGATTGTAGCCGTAATCTGTGGTACTCCTATACCCAGAACGGTCCTGGAAGTACAGGCTGCGCCGGGTCCTACGCCGATTAAAACGCCAGCTACACCCGTCTTCATAAGTTCAAGGGTAGCACTGTAGCTGACGCAGTTGCCGACGATAACTGGAATAGGCAGGTTTTTACATAATTCGGCAAAGATCAGACCGCGCTGGCTCTTGGAGACATGCCTGGCGCTGGTAACAGTAGACTGAACGACAAATATATCCGCCCCGGCTTCGACGCTAAGAGGGGCATATTTTTTAGTATTGGCCGGGACAGCTGAAACTGCTGCTACTCCTCCCGCTCTTTTAATAGCACGGATACGTTCGCCGATTAAATTTTCCTTAATGGGCTGAGAATAAACCTTTTGCATCAGGGAAGTTACGGCTTCAGGAGGAGCGGTGGCGATCTCAGCCAGGATTTCCTCAGGATTATCATAACGTGTCTGGATGCCTTCAAGATGTAAAACGGCAAGTCCTCCCAGCTTGCTCATGGCTACCGCCATTTTCACGTCGGTGACGCCATCCATAGCGGAAGCGATGATGGGAATGTTGAAGTTAATTTTGCCGATTTTAAGATCGATCTTGGTCTGATCCGGGTTAATGGTTACATCACCGGGTACTATCGCTACTTCATCAAATCCATAGGATTGACGGAGCTGCTTAAACTGGGGAGTAGTCATTTAGTCTTCTCCTTTTTACGAACTATATTAAAGTCTATAATACCATTCAATAAACTAACAAATTAGGCGATGTATGCATGTCTCATGCGAAATTTGGCTGTGATAACCTCAAGAAAGGGAAAAAATATTGAGGATATTAGGAGTAATTATACAACAATGGACTAGGATGTCAAGATGGGCTTGCTATAGTACTTCGTTTTTGGTAGATTAGAAATATACTGCATTTGTGGGGCCGTAGTTCACTCGGGAGAACGCCTGATTTGCATTCAGGAGGTAGCGGGTTCGAATCCCACCGGCTCCATTTCTTTTTAGCTTCAAAATGACTACTTATCGTTAAAAAGTAATCCACATTTACCCAAAAAGTAAACCCATTTTAACTCTATTTTGGTTTACTTTTGGTTTACTTTTCAATATTTAAGGCTATCCTAGAGCAAAAACCAACAATATCAATCCTTCAATAACTTCGCAACTCTGATAGTAGTTCCATGTCCGGGTTTAGAATGAATAACCAAGTCCGCCCCAATGAGTTTGGCCCGTTCCATCATGCTCATGAGTCCCAGGCTACCCGTTTCTCCCAGGCGAGAAACCGCTTTTTGGGGGTCGAAGCCGATCCCTTTATCACTTATGGTCATAATTATTTTCTTGTTGTTAAAATTCAATTTAACCCAGGCCGAAGGGACCTTGGCATGTTTACGGGCCTTGCTAATGGATTCCTGGGCGATGCGGAAAAATCCTAATCTGATATCTTCAGATAGTTCAGGTTCAACTCCGACTACATTAACTTGGACATGGATTTGAGCGAGTTTATTATGATCTTCGGCAATCTGTTCAAGAGCAGCCTGAAGCCCCAGGTGTTCCAGGACTCCTGGTCTGAGTTCATGGCTGTAACGGCGGATATCATCTACCGCTCGAGAGGCATCCCTGTTCAGATACTTTAGCTTCTCCAATATCTTGGGTGATTGGATCTCTCCTGAATTTAAGATAGAGTCGATTTCCAGTTTAAGGAGAGCGACATATTGAG
>DEUU01000080.1 GCA_002362735.1 Dehalococcoidia bacterium UBA3254 | reverse complement strand
ATGATCAGAATCGGTTCGGGAGAGATCGCGACAGATTCCAGATAGGCCTCTGCGCGTCTGGCCCGGTACGGTTTATTCGCCACAGGTCCGATCGCAATCCTTGCCTTCTCCATACGGCTCAAGGAAGGATCGAAGGTGATCGCCAGGGCTCCGTTCAACATGGGAAGGGTAAGGGCCTTTCGTCTTGCCATCCGGAAGAACCCGGTTGCCCCGTTTTGCCCCATTTTCTTGAACCGGATTTCGGTCACCATCTCTTTTGTCGCATCCACCGAGGATAGGCCGATGCCTTGATAGGCTTCTTCCAGGGGCAGCCAGCGCTCTGAGCTTGCCGACACCACTTTGATTTCGGCATCGAGAGCCATGAGGGGAATGGCGCCGTCGGCTGCCGGCTGGGCGCTGACGATGTTGCCCGCAAGCGTCGCACTATTCCGGATCTGCGGCGAACCCATCTGGTCACAGCCTTCAGAAAGGGCCTTTGCCTCTCTCCGGATGAGGGGGTGCTTTGCCACCTCGGCGTGGGTCACTGAAGCTCCAATGCGAATCCATCCCTCGTCTTCTTCGATCTTTTTGAGCCCTGGAATTCCGGTGATATCGACGAGCAGATCCGCATGATATGCGCCCCGTTTCATCTGCAGGACAAGGTCTGTCCCCCCGGCAATGAGGCGGCCTTTTCCTCCGGCTTTTTCCAGGAGGGTCAGGGCCTCGGAGAGACTTTCCGGTTTCTCATAGGCAATCCAGTTCATAAAGATACTCCTGAGTACATGGCTTCGCTAATACCCCAAACGGTCCTGATGATGGCTGTGTAACCCATGCGATGTGATAAATAACGCATCATACCGCCATTGAATTGTATACAATCATGACTAAGCGACTTTTAAAAACATATGGAATGTTTGTCAAGAGAAATTTGAGTACATTTTTTCTAGGTGTCCATTTCATTGAGGATTGCCCATTGTTGGCGATCAGTTCGCATGCAAGAAGCCGATTGACAAGTATCACCGATTTTGTATACACTTTAACAAAAGGATTAATTTATGGAACAGCAAAGTACAATTGACCGCCTCCGTTTGGAGATTCGCGAGCAAATCGTCGACCGGTCCATTCCTCCAGGTACAAAACTCTCTGAGAGCCTTCTGTGTAAGAAATGGAACGTCAGCCGGACGCCGCTTCGAGAAGCCCTGAGACAGTTGGAAGCCGAAGGTATGGTTACTTCCCATCGCAATAAAGGGTTCACGGTAAATCCAATCACCCTTGAGGATTTGAATGAGCTTTATCCAATCAAGATATACCTGGAAGGGTTGGCGGGAAGGCTAGCGACACCCCACATTTCGGCAGACCCGGAGAAACTGAGAGCCCTGGAAGAACTGTGCATGGAGATGGAAGACCTCCTCAGAAAAGGCGATGTGGATGCCTTTATCAGAAAGAATAATGAATTTCATTCATTCATCTGGTATTCCTGCGGAAATAAATGGCTCATCAAGATACTGGAAAATCTGAATTCCCAGGTGCATCGATTCATTATTAAGGCCCTTCATCTTCCGCATCGGATGGGCAAGTCGGCCGGTGAACATAGGGAAATCTGTGAAAAGCTGAAGAGCGGCAACGAGAGGGCCGTCGAAAAGGCTCTCCAGACC
This sequence comes from Dehalococcoidia bacterium UBA3254, assembly GCA_002362735.1. Next base: position 1,899 of record DEUU01000080.1, on the reverse strand, counting down.
AATCATCGAAGAGCCTTTGAAGCGCTGAAACGGGAGTTTGAGTAGACCGGTATGAAACCAGGTCTCCCCGTATCAATGTCTATATTCAAGAATCACTTCAAACCGTACTGCTCAGTGGTGATCAAAGAAACTATGATAGACACCCGTCATTGGTAACACCTACGAGCAATTGACACCGGTGTTGCACAACGGTGTTCTTCATGGAAGAAACTTGTTTTTCAAAGGTGTAATTTTGTAAAGTGGGTCAAGGGTGCGCTCCGACAGCCAATACCGATTTGACACTGGTGTTTTTATACCCGTCTACGAGCATGGTACCGAGTTTTTTTGGTTATTGCATTGGTGATAAGTCATACTCAGTTAGATATGACAGATCCCGTTTAGAAGATTAACCTATTTAGCGACTTGGGCCGGGGCACACCCAATAAATTCTACAGGAGGTAAGTTTATGGGGAACAGTCGTACGCAACAAAAAAAGTTATCCAGCCAATCTAGGGGTACCGGTATGCTATCCAAGCTTAATTTAAATGCCGCCGGTATAGATATCGGTTCAGAGGAGCATTTTGTAGCCGTCCCCGAAGATCGTGATGAACAACCCGTACGTAAATTCCGTTGTTTTACGGCCGATCTTCATGCGCTGGCCCAATGGCTGAAAGCGTGCCGGATTGATACTGTTGCCATGGAGTCAACGGGTGTATATTGGATCCCGGTGTTTCAAATTCTTGAAACTTACGGGTTCGAGGTTAAACTGGTTAATGCCCGGCATGTGAAGAATGTTCCTGGCCGTAAAACGGATGTTTGTGATTGCCAATGGCTGCAAAATCTCCACACCTACGGCCTGTTAAGCGGTTCATTTCGACCGGAAGACCAGATTTGTGTTCTGAGGAGTTATTGGCGTCAACGAGACATTCTTCTTCGTTACGCAGCCTCTCATATCCAGCATATGCAGAAGGCACTTACGCAGATGAATATCCAGTTGCATAAAGTTATCTCGGAAATTACCGGTGTTACCGGGATGCGTATTGTTCGCGCTATTCTTGCCGGTGAACGAAACTCTCTCGTTCTGGCCAGCATGAAAGATCGCCGTATTCTATGCAGCACCGAGGACATCATTAAATCTCTGGAAGGAGATTATCGTCAAGAACATATGTTTGCCCTGAAGCAGGCCGTCGAACTTTATGATTTTTATCATCAAAAGATTGATGCCTGTGACCGACAGATAGAGAATTGCCTGGCCCAATTCGACTCCAAGGTGGACATAAAGACAAATCCAGTGCCTCCTTCAAAAAAGGGGAATAGAAAGCCAAGACGTAACGAGCCTAAAATCGATTTGCATACCCACTTATACCGAATAATCGGCACCGATTTGACTAAGATTGACGGGTTGGACGTAATGACTGTGCAATCGGTCATTACCGAGGTGGGTCTTAATCCCGGATCTTTTCCTACGGAGAAGCATTTTGCATCCTGGCTGGGACTATGTCCAGACAATCGCATTACCGGCGGAAAAGTAAAATCCAGCAAAACCCGTAAGGTAGTAAATCGAGCAGCTGAAGCCTTTCGTATGGCAGCTGAATCTCTTCACCACAGCGCAAGTGCCTTAGGCGCATATTACCGCCGTATGCGTGCTAGGCTCGGGGCACCTAAGGCGATTACCGCGACGGCTCATAAACTCGCTCTCATATTTTACAGGCTATGGAAAAATGGAGAATCCTATCTGGATCCCGGACAAGACTATTATGAACAACGATATAAAGAACGAGTAGTTAAAAATATGAAAGCTAAAGCCAAACAAATAGGCTATTCAATTATATTGGAACCACTCGCTGACAGTGCAGGTTCCTTAGAAACCATTACTAGACGGGAAGTTTCTTAGAAGTCAAGGTTTTTCAATATGGGATT
>DEUU01000153.1 GCA_002362735.1 Dehalococcoidia bacterium UBA3254 | reverse complement strand
GATAGGGTCTGTACTCTCGTAAAATTTAAAGTCGAGAAAGCCTTGATTACAATTTTGTAATTTCGTTATATCTATTGTTGATATTGATAGACATTAACCAAACATCGTAATCGTTTAACCATATAATTCGAATCCCCAAAAGTTAGAATGTGCTATTTTATTGCCAAGACGATTTGGGCTTGTTAAATAAACGTTAGATCGATGTGCATCAATTTCGAATGGAGGTTTAAACGCTCAACCGCGAATTACTGATCACTTAAAAGCTCTTTGTTGATACGGACAAGGTACTTGTTCAGGGTCTTTTCATAATTGTCTTTACGAGGAACTGTTCTTGCGAGCAAAGCGAAGCAATCCCTTGCTCTGGAATAGGAGATTCGGAGGAAAAAAGATCCTCGCAAAGACGGATTGAATGCCGTGACAGAAGAACCGGATAAAATCCTTAATCGGCTATGAAAAAGTCCGAGGGCAAGCTCTCAAAACGACAGGTTATCACTACTTTCGCGGGTAATACGGTAAAGAAGTCTGAAAATGAAAAAACTCTGGGTATTTGTTCCCAGTTTGACGCAACAAATAATGAAAGATATAATCAAGTAGAATTGATTATAATTCAAGTGTGGTGAAGTATGATTGAAATCTTACGGAATAAGAACCAGACTACCCGCTTCCAAATCCTGGTTGAAATTGCGAACTCCGGTACTATTCCGCAAAAGGATATCGCAGAAAAGCTCGAAATAACGCCGCAGGCAGTTTCGGATTATGTTTCACAACTCATTAACGAAGGATTACTTACCTCCAGGGGACGGTTTAGTTATCAAGTGACAAACGAAGGCGTCAATTGGATAATTAAGATGTTAAGAGACCTGAGTCAGTACACCGCGTATGTCCGGACTGCTATTACCAATATATCCGTTTGCGCGGCCATTGCGGAAAGTAACCTGAAACGAAATCAGAAAGTCGGGTTGGTCATGAACAATGGGATACTTATGGCTACTGCCACCGGATCTCATGAAGCTACCGGCATCACCATTTCCGATGCTAAAGCGGGAGAAGATATAGGTATTAGCAATATAGAAGGTATTGTTCCCATGGCAATAGGTAAAGTAACGATTTTGAAGATCCCCGGAGTGCAAAAAGGCGGCTCAAAAAAAGTAAATTATACGGGGTTAAGGAAGCACCTGAATAAGAGTCCCTTTACCCTGGCCATTGGGCTTGAGTCGTTCGCCGCTTTGCAGGAATCCGGAGCTGAGTTTTGCCGGTTTGGAGCTGCCGAAGCGACTATAGAAGCCGCTCAGAGCGGGCTATCTCCGGTTGTGGTATGTGTGGATGATTTAATTTCAACTCTCCTGGCTCGTCTTCAGGAACAAAATATGAGTTATGACATAATTGACCTGACAAAAAGTGGTAAAACTGTAAATCCGTAGTCTCTGACCACAAATACTTTTTGCCCCGACCGATATGATAACCTCATCATACCGGTCTTTTTGTTAATTCGTTTAGACAGCTATTGACAACTCACGAATGGATCATGTTATAATCAACTACACTAGATAATAAACAAGTACACTTGTTTTAACATGAGAAACACCCCATACTTTAGGGGGTGATTGCTTTGAAATAAGAACCCACGTTTTCACTTTAACATTAAGATTTCATTTTTCAGGAGGAAGACATTCTTGATAAATAAGCTTTTCAAATCCAGACTTCTAAGTATCTTATTGATAGTTACTTTGATTCTATCCTGCGTACTGGCCACTCCGGTTCAAGCCACGAACTCATATCCTTATACAACTGCCAGCACTGAAGTCTCAGGAGCATTAAGCTATTTACGCGCTCAGCAGGGAATCGATGGAAAAATCGGGGACTTCGCTACTTCTGCCTGGGTAGTAATGGCAATCAAAGCTGTGGGAGAAGATCCAAACAGCTGGAAGGTAAGCTCAGAACCAAGTATCGTGGATTATTTATCCACCAATGCGGCAAGTGCTACCTCAGTAAGCGATTATTCACGCATGATACTGGCTATCGCTGCCGCAGTTAAAGACCCGACCAATTTCGGCGGGAAGAACTTTGTGTCCTTACTTAAGGCCACTTATGACGGCATCCAGATTGGCGATGGCACCTTGCTTAACGATGATTTCTGGGGTATCATGGCATTAATTGCCGCAGGGGAGCCAGTTTCATCAACTGCTGTTCAGGGAAGCGTATCCTTCATCTCAAGTCACCAGAATGCTGATGGAGGCTGGAGCTGGGGAACAGGTCAAGCCAGTGATGTTGATGATACTGCCGCCGCTATTATGGCACTTATCGCTGCTGGCCATTCTACTGGGTCGGCATCGATAACCAATGGCCTCGCCTATATCAAGTCTACGCAGATGAATAATGGTGGATTTGAGTCCTGGGGCTCCACCAATTCAGCCACGGATTCCTGGGGTATTGACAGCATCGCCGCCGCCGGGCAGGACTCCATCGATGCCGGATGGAAGAGCGGTACAGGTAAAGACCCAATTGACGACCTGATTACGTTTCGGAATAATGATGGCTCTTTCAATTGGGCTTCTTCTAACCCATCGAACAAGGCTCTGATGACTTCCTATGCCGTTACTGCCCTGTTAGGCGTTCCCTATCCGGTAGCCGTTCTATCACCCCAGGAACCTGAGGAATGTACCACTGTTGACGTCCGCATTGAAGGGCAGAGTGCCATCATCTGGAGAGGCACAGTAACCATCAACGAATCTACCATCACTGACGACGAGGGTAACCAGCACCATCTCGACCAGCCAACTGCTCTCGGTGCCCTGGATGAAGCATCGAAAGCTGGCGGTTTTCCTTATGTCGTAAAAAATACGGCCTACGGGCTCTACGTTTATTCCATTAATGGGGAAAGCCCGGTGGGCCAGGCGGGGTGGACTTACCGTGTTGATTACCAAAGCCCGATGGTGGGTGTTACCGATTTCATCCTTGACCAGACGATCCCGCCTGATCCTCCGCATCAAGAAATTCTTTTTGCATATTCCCAGTGGGGACAGGCACCTCTTAAAGTTGAAGTGGACAATGCTTCACCAGACGTGGGCGAAGCCTTCACCGTTACAGTGACTGAGTACGACGACAACACCGGTACATGGTCACCAACGGATAATGCCACCGTCCACGCCGACCAAAATTATACTACAGATGCACTTGGTCAAGTAGCTGTAACCATTAATAGCAATGAGACAATTAAGATCTACGCTGAGAAAAGCAGCTGTATCCGCAGCAATAAACTTACAGTGACTGTAGGCACGGGTAATGCTCAGCAGAATTCAAGTCGGCAGGCTTCTTTAACTGCCAGCATTATCCCGGCCATAAGTTGTTCCATAAACCCTGGCAGCATCAACTTCGGTAGTGATCTTGGCCCTGGTGATAGCAGCGTACCGGTAATCGTGACATTAACCAACACGGGTGCCTGGAAACTACGCATCACAGCCAAGGTCACTGACACGGCGCAGAACCTCTATGTCGATGGTCTGAAGATAGACGGAGCCAAATGGGATGTTTTCAGTACGACCGTATCAAGAAACGCCAGTGCAAATTGTGCAGCAACCCTTACTGTTCCAGAAACGTATTCCTTGACAGGAAAGCAGGATGGCATACTGATTTTCTGGGCAACAGATGGTCGATAAAGTAATCGCAGTGTAATACGACTCTTGCGGGGAGGGAAAGATCTATACCCTTCCCGCATAGATGATAAACAGGTGGATTGTAATGTTTGGCAGGGTATTTAAAGCTTTTATGGTAATGTTACTCGTTGTGGTATCACTCTGGTGTGCTTCTTCATCGGCTCTGGCATTAGGCATCGGATCGTCACCAGCCAGGATGGCATTCAGCGTTCAGCCAGGGAGCTCTGAACTACAGACACTATCTATCGTCAATCAGGATAACCAGGAATCCAATTTTGAGGTTTATACCGAAGGCCAAAACGATAAATGGTTTACCATAATGCCGGCTAAGTTTACCCTGAAAGGACAGGAACGAAAGTCTGTGGAGATTGTCCTGGCTCCCCCGATTTTGGCTGAACCCCAGGAATATGATGTGGCGATATGTGCCGTCTCCCTGCCGTCCGGTTCTGAGCTGCATATTGGGGCCGGCGTAAAGGTGTCGGCTCATGTGCAGATAACCAAACTTCCAATTATGGCTATCCAGTGGTGGATACTTTCAGCTGTAATTTTGGCGGTGATGGTTATCGGATTGATAATCTGGTGGAGATGCAAGAAAAGATATGCTTAAGAAGGCATTCACCCCTTTGCTTATACTGCTGGTGACGGCGTTGTTCTGCAGTTGCGCGACATTTTCGCCAGAAATTAAAGACACTGATTCTAAAAGTTACGATGAGATGTATAGCGCCGTCACTGTGATAGTAACCAGAGATTTCGGAAAAGAAATAATCCTTGAACGGCGTACTGAATTAAAAGATAACACAAGCGCGATGGACTTGCTAAAATTGTCAGCCAACGTGGAAACCAGGTTTGGCGGTGGTTTTATCAGCTCTATCAATGGTGTTAGTTCTGAATATGGTGGTGCTAACTCAAAGACAAAGGACTGGTTTTTCTACATCAATGGCATCGCCAGCAACGTGGGTGCTGGGGACTATATACTCAAGGAAGGCGATACAGAACAGTGGGACTTCCATGATTGGAGCTACCAGCAATTTGTGCCTGCCATTATCAGCAGTTATCCACAGCCCTTTCTAAGCGGTTTTAAGCCTGAAACAAGGTCGACTCTTATCGTTTTTGAAGCTCCTTTCCAAAACGACGCTAAATCACTGGAGGAGAATCTGAATCTGGCAGGAGTTTCTCAAGTCTCTGTTATAAGTTTCGATGAATTATCGAAGAAGTCTCTGGAGCAGAACAATTTAATTATCGTGGCCAGTCTTCAGAATAGCCTTATTTCGGAATTAAACAATAAGCATAAAAAATTAGGTTTTTATACTTATTCAGACTCCGGAAAAGTAGTAGTAATGGATGGAGATGGAAATCAATCGAATGAGTACAGCATTAATTGCGGCTTGATTCAGGCGACACAGAATCCGTGGAATCCCAAAGGTATTGGCGCAGGTGAAAGTGTTGTCTGGATGATAACCGGCACCGACGTAAACGGCGTAAGAAACGCCTCGGATGTACTGATAAATAAAAGGAATATTTTAGGTTATACCTTTGCCTTCGTAGTTAACGAAGGCACAATCGTGAAGATTCCATGATCAAAGCAATTCAATATAAGGCAAACGATACGGCCATTCACAGGTTGAATCCTGCCGTTAAGCTGGCATGGGGAACCGTAATTGTTATTCTCTGTCTTATCTTTGATAACCCTATTTATACTTTAGCTTTTCTTCTTCCCCTGGTGATAGTGATTAACACCGCGGGAATCTGGCGACAATGGGTCTCTGCACTGAAGCTCAGTCTCTGGCTTGGAGCCAGTATCATTATCATCAACGTCCTGATGAGTTACCACGGATCTCACGCTCTGGTAAGCGCCCCTTTTATTCTCCCAGTGCTGGGCAGACCAATCATCACTATGGAAGCGCTGGCTTTCGGCGCTGAGATGGCTCTAAAGCTAGTTTTAATTATTGCGGCTTTTTCTTTTATCAACTTGACCGTTCACCCTGACGACATTTTGTCAGTCTCGCTCAAGCTGAAAATCCCGTATAAATCGGTACTGGTAGTATCTCTCTCAACGCGGTTTATCCCCTGTCTGATTGAAGATGTCGAACGTATTAACCAGGCATATCAGACCAGGGGAGTGAAGCTGGATACTGGCAGCTGGTTGGAAAGGCTGAAGAACCGGTCGGGAATCGCGATCCCTCTTATAATGAACTCGCTTGACCGGGCGGTGCAGACAGCGGAGGCAATGGAAGCCAGGGCCTTCGGCTCGGGACCAAAACGCGTATTTTATCGGGAGATCAGATTATCGAGGTTAGACATGATAATACTGTCCGTAACCATCTTGCCTCTTGTTACAGGCATTATCCTGCGCGTATACGGATACGGGAGTTTTCAATTTTTCCCCACCATTAATAATCCATACTCCAGTTTTCTCGGATTGGTTTTACCAGGGATAATCGGCCTTTTACTGCTGCTGATTATACCCTTCTCCCTTCTGAAAAGGAGGATTGAGCTTGATTAAATTCGATAAACTGAGCTTCACCTATAACGGTATGTCACAGCCTGCTCTGCAAGATATCAATCTTTCCATTGAAGATGGTGAGTTTATTCTTATCACAGGACCTTCCGGCAGTGGCAAATCAACGCTGGCACGCTGCTTCAACGGGCTGGTACCACACTTTCACGGCGGGATAATAAGCGGCAAGGCTGAGGTACAGGGGATGAACATCCTAAGGTGTCCTCCAAAGCAAATGGCCGACAGGGTGGGAATGGTATTTCAGGACCCCGAAAACCAACTCGTAACTTCTGATGTTGAGAGAGAGATTGCCTTTGGGTTAGAAAATCTTAGCTTTCCCGTAAATCTCATCGTCCGCCGGATAGAAGAGTCTCTGGATACCATTGGCATCGCCAACTTACGATCCCGCAACCTTCATGATCTTTCCGGTGGGGAAAAGCAGAAGGTAGCTATTGCCTCTGTGCTGGCTTTACATCCGGAAGTATTGGTTCTTGATGAACCCACCTCGGAATTGGACCCTCAGAGTGCCGAGGAAGTGCTGAAAATACTCGAACGGCTTAACGATGAGCTGGGAATAACAATAATATTGATCGAGCACAGGTTGGACAGAGTCATTCATTTGGTTGACCGGATGTTGAACTTAAATGGAGGCAAAATTACTGCAGATGGCCAGCCCCGGAATGTGATAGATGGCATTACAATGGATGAGGTGAGTATGGGTATACCGCCAGTCATCAGGCTTATGAAGAGCTTGCGAAGTGCCGGCCTTGTTTCAGGCGACCTGCCTCTAACGGTAAAAGATGCTCGGTTAAGTTTGCAGAAAACGCTCCAGACAACCAAAACAGTAACTTTCCAAAATTCCGTATCCCAGACCAGGCCAGTTTTAACTGTTGACAAGCTGTGGTTTTCTTATGGACAAAGAAACGTTCTAAAAAACATTGGCCTGACTTTGAATGAGGGAGAATTTGTTGCGGTTATGGGACGGAATGGTTCGGGTAAAACCACGCTAGTGAAACACTTGAATGGGCTTCTTAAACCGATCCGGGGCAAGGTTACCGTCTATGGCATGGATACAAGGCAAAAATCAGTTTCTGAACTAAGCCGTCAGGTGGGTTACGTTTTCCAAAACCCGGACGATCATCTCTTTGCCGATACAGTGGAGGAGGAAATTGCCTTCAGTCTTAAGAACCGGGGCATAGAACACAATAAGATTATGCAGATGGTTGATTCTAATCTAAATAGATTCAGATTAGAAAAGTACCGGCAAGCCTATCCCAGGGATTTGAGTGGTGGCGAAAAACAACGCCTGGCCCTGGCTTCAGTCATGGCGAATGAGCCGAAAATAGTGATATTGGATGAACCAACTCGAGGCATGGACTACATACTCAAAAAAGAGCTGATCTGGTTTCTAGAGGAATATCGCCAACGTGGCAATACCATAATCATAGTCACTCATGATGTAGAAATGATAGCCGAGTGTGCCAGCCGTGTCATCCTGATCAGCGAGGGAAGGATCGTGGGGGATGGAGATAAAAGAAAGGTACTCTCTAAAGCATTGCTCTTCTCTCCGCAGATAAACCGGCTGGCACAGGCTCTGAGCAAGTACGGGATCGATGATACCACTCTCACTGTCGATGAAATGATAAGGCAGACAGTGTGAAAAAAAATTTAATCTTCCTTGCTTCAATCACGGCCGTTTCCACAGCGGTTTTCCTTATTACCTCTTCAGGCTTCTCTTTTTCAGGTTTCCTGAACTGGGGAATTATATCCGCCATGCTGGCTGTATTTATCTGCGTAACTCTTTTCTTTAAGTTCGAATCAGCAGCGACGAACTCAAAGGAAATCACCCTTATTGCCATGCTGGGAACACTAGCCGCTGTTTTGAGAGTGCCTTTTACCGCTATCCCCGGTATCCAGCCTTGCACTTACCTGATTATCTGTGCAGGATACGTGCTCGGTCCAATTGCCGGCTTCACGGTAGGTGCCACGACCGCCTTGGTATCGAACTTCTTCCTCGGGCAGGGGCCATGGACGCCTTACCAGATGATTGCCTGGGGATTTGCCGGTCTTTCCGCGGGCTTTTTAGCCAGGCTACATTTCAACAGAATTCTCCTTATAGCCACTGGCATTCTCTGGGGATATCTGTACGGATTAATTACCAACCTGTGGTTTTGGACCGCATTCGTTTATCCTCTGACAATAAAGACATTTTTAGTCACAGAGCTTAATTCAATTTGGTTCGACAGCTTGCATGCGCTGGGTAACGCTGTATTTCTCGGTATACTGGGAACAAGGACTATAGTTTTGCTTGAACGTTTTAAGAGAAGATTCTCAATTAAGACGGTGCAATTATCTAATTGAATAATGATATAAAGAGTAAAAGGGGGGATTTTGTTCAATAATAGACAAAAATCGTAATTATGGAGATTGAGTTTATCTGTGATATAATACGCATATTGATTTAATGCCGGTGGTGAGTCTTGAGTAATTTAGAATTTTTAAAATTCGAGAGTAAACCGTCATTACGAAATCCTTATATCATATGCGGATTGAACGGTTCATTTAATAACGGCAACATATCAGTTGGCGGTGTCGATTACTTCATCAGTCAATTCAGTGCGATAAAATTCGCCGAGATGCCAGCCTCACGCTACCATATTTACCAGATACTGGGTGCGGATAGTATACGTCCGACCTTCAGAATGGAGGATGGACTGATCGTCGAGGCTAATCTGCCTACCAATGAATTTTATTACGCCACGAAAACGGGTTCGGAACACGACCTGATACTACTCCGGGGCTATGAGCCGGCTATCAACTGGCAGGAGTACGCCGAAAACGTAGTAGATTTGGCGCGTAGTTTCGGGGCTGCCAGGCTCTATTCTATATGTGGCCTTTTGGATATGACCCCTTATACCCGCGAACCGATAATTACGTGTACTTGTACTGACGCTAAAGTCAAGCGTGAAATGGAAAATTATCAAATTATGTTTTCTAACCGGGAAGGTATGGCCTCGTACGGCCAAATGCTGGTACACACCTGCCAGAAAAAAGGTTTGGAAGGCGTAAATTTTACGGTCAGAGTACCTTGCTATCCGGAATTTAACATTTTTCTTGGTGATTGCCCCAAATCATTGAAGGCAATCCTGGTGCGACTTAAAGATCTTATGCATTTCAAGATGGGTTTCGATGAGCTTGATGCCGAAAATAAAATAATAGAAGAAAAACTAAATATCATCCGTCAGAAGAATCCGAATTTCGATGCTCTGATTAACGAGTTAGAGAAAAAATACATTGACATGCCGTACCATGAGTCTCTTGGCATTTCTCCAAGTGATGCCGTAAGGTTAGCTGAAGAGTTTCTTAAGGAGAAAAGAGACTAACACCTTATTTGCTTTTTTCAGGCCTTCTGACCTTTACTATCGTAAACTTGATCGATGATAGGTTGTGATGGCTTTTCTTACTTCTTCTGGCGAACGTATCCCTGTTTCGTAAAGATGCTTTAAAAACGCTTCCCTTGAAAGTAGCTCGGAAAAAACTCGCTCACATTTTACCCCGAACTTATTGAAAAGAGCCTCCTGTAAAACGTTTTCTTCGGGATATATAAATCCCCCATCCAACGACTCCCGGACTGCTAGTGTTTGAGCGGTGAGTTTATCAACTTCCTTGTAGAGGATAGTTACAGTGTGAATACGTCTGATCGGCTCGTCGCTGCAGGTTGGCCCGTTAGCTGCATATAGAGTGACTACTATGCCCAGACGCGCAATATTCGATAGAGGCACTTTCAGGAAAGAGTGCAACAAGTAGGCCACATCTATGATATTCCCGGCATGGATCGTTGTTCCCAGCCTGTACCCACTCCCCAGCAAACGGAAAGTCTTTTGGACCTGACGCCCCCACAGGTATTCGTATTGATGATTGCTGATTTCTTCAGAAACGAGATAGGTAGTCTCCGGCTTGTAATGTTCGACAAAAACAAAGTCCTCGGCGAATCCCTGTAAAAAATATAGCTGCAGGTCGGGCGGCAAAAAGTCTAACAAGGCATGTAATAGAGTTGTCTTTCCCGCGAAGACCGGCTCTGATGCTATCATTACGGAAGCCCGGCTCTCCATAATAAGCCAAAGAAGACTGGCCAGTTTGAAATCCAGTGTTTTGGACTCTACAAGATTGAGAATCGAGAGTGTGGTAATCTGTTTGAAAGGCGAATCTTCCGACCAATCGGATTTGAACATGACGAGTATTTCCTTTGTCTTTTATTTGAAGACCCCTGTCACAGTCGATAGACGAAAACCTGGAAATTCTATATCTTACCTTTATAGTAATCAAAATATCGATGACAGTGTTTTTATTTAGTTTGCCTTGTATACGTGATTAACAAGATAGGCCGTTCAAGTAAAAAATTAACCTGCTGCAGGTTCTATAATATCAATTTCTCTTTAATAAATAATACCAGAATGCAGGTAACCGGCACCATCTGACTTTGCGGGTGGAATGTGATATATTAAAGCTAAAGTAACACACAGATGCCAGAATAGGAAATAATAAACATAGGACCTGGTGTTAATTTAATAAATTTTGTCCTGCACCGGAATAGACCTTTCACCTTAAGAGCAAATCTTGCGGTTTATAAATAAACTAGTGAGATGGACTGATGAAAGATATATTTAACCAGATATGGGAATTAGCCCTGCCTTATCAGGATAAGCGTGATGACCAGGGACATGCTGTAACATCCTTGAAATATGCCCGGCTGCTCTTAGAGGCGGAATACGGGAATGAAGAGGTGATCATTCCAGCCATAATATTGCATGATGTCGGCTGGAGCCAGTTGGTCAAGGAAAGGCGGATGCTTATTTTTGATAAGGATGCAAGCAAAGAAGTCAAGCGCGAAGTACAGATGGAACATCAAAACGAGGGTGTAAAATTAGCCGCGGTGATCCTTCGCAAAGTATATTATCCCGAAGGACTGATCAAAGAAATCCTGGAGATTATCTCGGGCCATGACACTAGAGAAGGTTTTATCTCACAAAATGAAGGTCTGGTCAGAGATGCTGACAAACTCTGGAGGACTTCAAAAGAAGGTTTTGCTGCCGCTAAGTCAAGAAGAAAAGCCGGTGGTCAGGCACGGGATAAAGAATTATGGAAAAAGATGGCAGAAGATATCAATAAACCCGGCTACTTCTACTCTGAGCGGGCACGTCAAATGGCTAACGCAGATTATAAACTCAGGTTGCAGGAATCAAAATAAAACAGCGACTCAGTCATTCATTTTAACTAGCACCTTAAGGGGTATTTTTACGAACAACATTCCCTTTGCAAAGATGCGAAATAAGGTTCTTATCCAGAAGGCACCCTAAATAAATTCTTAAATGGTAGGAGCTGAGTTAAGACGGGTCAGCCGTAGTTGATTGGCTGCCAGGAAGCTGATGAAGAACTGTTATGAAGTGGCGCTAAAAAATAAAAAGCAGGCTTTAGTTGATGGTCAACCGATTTTTGTTTGGTTGACCATTTTGTTTGTCTGGGAGTCCAAATAGCGTTGCTTAATCGTATTATCATCTTTACGGATTAGCTTTGAAAACCTTATAATACCATCAACTTGATATAATATTGATAAAATAATGATCGGTATTTGGGCGCCTATTGATGATTGCACCAATTTTAACGACCAAGTTATATAGACCGCCGCTTCGGCCTGGAGTTGTCAAACGGTCCAATCTGATCGAGCGGCTGAACGAGGGTCTACGCCAAAACCAGAGTTTTGGACGCAAGTTGACCCTTATCTCTGCTCCCGCGGGCTTTGGCAAAACCACCCTGGTCAATGAGTGGGTTGCCGGTTGTAAACTGCCAGTAGCCTGGCTGTCCCTTGACGAAGCGGATAACGACCCTACGTGCTTTCTGACCTACCTCTTAGCTGCTTTACAGACGGTGGTGTCGAAGGTTGGAGAAGGGTTATTAGGTATTCTCCAGGCGTCGCAATCTCAACCACCCATCGAATCCCTGTTGACCAACCTGCTCAATGAACTCACTACCATTTCGAATAACCTCATCCTTGTTCTGGATGATTATCACGTGATTGAGAACCGATCGCTGACCGAGGCTCTTATCTTTCTGATTGATCATTTGCCGCCCCAACTGCACCTGGTCATCGCCACTCGTGAGGATCCTCCTTTCCCCCTGGCCCGTTGGCGCGCCCGGAACCAATTGATCGAATTGCGCGCTGCTGACCTGCGGTTTACCGCTGCTGAATCCGCCGAGTTTCTCAATCAGGTAATGGGCTTAAACCTCTCAGCCGAAGATATCGCCGCGTTGGAAAATCGCACCGAAGGCTGGATTGCTGGC
>DEUU01000011.1:4806-6295 GCA_002362735.1 Dehalococcoidia bacterium UBA3254 | reverse complement strand
CAGAGAATTTCATTCTTTACAATATCCAGGCTTATTCTGATCCGGGAAAAATGAGCTTTGTGGCCTAAGCAAGCTGCGGCCAATCGAAAATAACAACCCCGTTTTAAAATATGGCTAGATTCTGGTTTTACTTTTTCCCAGTACTTCAGCCATCTTATCAAAGGATTGATTCCATCCAGCTATTTCATCGTTACAATCTTTTTCAGATGGAGGACCGGACCCCATCAAAGTGAGCCTGGTTTTATCTTTCAAGTCTTCCAATGTAATGGCCACCATCGTTTCCTGGGGAAAATCGGGACCGAAACCGTAGTATGCGGGTGAGACGGTATTGCCTTTCTCGTCCGCAAAGCTATCGGTATATACTAATTTAGCCGGGGCGTCGATCTCGCGGAATGTACCGGTACTCCAATAGTTCTTTCCATCAGGGGACCGCATGCAGTAAAGGTACTTTCCGCCCACGCGTAACTCATTTTGGATTACCGGTGCGGTGAAATCCTTCGGACCCCACCATTGCCTGATCCAATTCGGTTCCGTTAAAGCCTTCCATACCATCTGGCGGGTAGCGTTGAAGTTGCGGTTTATCACAATTTCATGCTTTTCAGTTTTGGCTGGATTAATCTTTTGTTTCATATGCTCCTCCACGGTTGGAATATTGTCTTTGTTAACCAATTTCATTATATCAACATAATCTTGAGATAAACTGAGAAGACTGGCATCACAAAGTTCGGTGAATAAATATGATTGGATACACAATGAGATATGATAATAGTCAGCGAGGTAACAAGATAAAAGTGATTTTTGCATCAGACCGGTTAATATTTTGAGTCGTTTGATACAATAATTCCAGACGGAAGAAGTTTACCTTAAGAAAAAAGCTAATCGAAGGTTCAAGTTTTTTATCTTAAAGTAATGCCTGCAATCGATTTAGCTTTGGATAGCGTTCTTCTAATTTCAGGTTAATGGTTAGCCAATTTTCTGTTTGGCTAATTTTGTTTTAAGAAATTTAAGACCTCTTGATTGAATCTGCCTCTTGCTTCAACGAATATGGAATGGGACCCATTTTCAAACATTACCAATTTCGATCCCGGTATTAAATTCGATATGACTTTGTATGATCCAGGGATTATAACTTTATCGGCAGTCCCTCCAATCACCAGTGTGGGCGACTTGATTTGAGGTAATCTATCGGCGGTATGATGTTTTAGACTGGCTTGATATTGTCCTGCCATACCCAGGTTCCCTGCTTCTCCGGCTTTCTTCAAAGCCCGTTTCAGAACCGAGCCAAATATCATCCGGCTCATTCTTTTATTGAAAAGCTTATCAAACATGGGATTATAATTACCTTTAAAACGCGATTCGACTGCCTGATTCCATTCCGGGTATTCGCCATTTGTATTGTTGTCCTGCTGGCAGAAAGTACTTCCGAGAACCAGCTTGTCAACCCTTTGCGGGAAATTAATGGCTAATTCCTGGGCGATCATGCCGCCCA
>DEUU01000011.1:4276-4545 GCA_002362735.1 Dehalococcoidia bacterium UBA3254 | reverse complement strand
ATATTCCCAGAATATGAGCTTTTTCAATATGCAAATAATCCATTAAACCAATGGTATCTTCTGCCATCATACGAATTGAATAAGGACCGTCAGGTTTATCAGAATTTCCAGCGCCTCGATTGTCAAAGGTGATAACCTGGAAATACCTCCTGAAAAAGTCGGTTTGGAACCTCCACCCCTTCCGACCGAATCCCATTCCCATGATCATGACTAAGGGGGTTCCCTGTCCAATAACAAAATAGTCAAGGTTAATCCCATTTACTCTGGCT
>DEUU01000011.1:0-4068 GCA_002362735.1 Dehalococcoidia bacterium UBA3254 | reverse complement strand
TCCCTTTTTAATTGCGTTAAACAAAGGTTAATCCCATTTACTCTGGCTACAGGCATTTTAGACCTCCCTGACTTGAATAATAATCCTTAACGATGTACTTATAGATAGAATATTTTATAATAGCTGTATAGTTTCTTCAATCCTCAACATTGTTCTTCAACAT
The DNA here is from genome assembly GCA_002362735.1 of Dehalococcoidia bacterium UBA3254. The sequence goes on along the minus strand of DEUU01000011.1, from coordinate 3,905 downwards.
TGTTCTTAACGTGGTAAATATCAACAGTATTACAATAGTGCCCGATTTCTCCTCGATAAACTGTTTTATGCTCAAGTCGAATTATTCGTAAGCCAAGGTTGCCAGGAAATTCCGCTTTGTCCAGGGCATTAATGAATTAAAGATTTATCTAGGCTTAGCTTATTGATTGGGCTTATTATTATTGATAGAATGCCTTTGAAACCTTCGATTTTCCAGGGAGGAATAATGGAAGAGATATTGATATCTCCTTGCGGTATGAACTGTGGAGTTTGCACCAGTTATCTGGCGATGAAGAACGATCTCAAAAAGAAAGGATTTGGGAAAAAGTACTGTCCTGGATGTCTGCCGCGCGGGAAAAACTGTGCCTTTCTGAAAAAACAATGCGACCTGCTGGGTAAAGGACTGATCCGATTTTGCTATGATTGCCAAGATTTTCCCTGTCGCAGGCTGAAAAGCCTCGATGAACGCTATCGAACCAAATACCATATGAGCATGATCGAGAACCTGAATTCGATAAAGAAAGACGGCCTCGACAAATTCCTGGAAAAAGAAGCTTCCAAATGGCGTTGTCCTGAGTGCGGGGGTGTGATTTGCTGTCATAATGGAATCTGTTATCAGTGTCAACTTGAAAAGCTGAGGCGGAGTCCAAAATACCTCTGGGATGAAGGTCAGAAGCTTCCAGGAGAATAACACGGGGTCAAATGCACGATTAAAGCGAGAATAAATAGTAAGCGGTTTCTGATCATCTAATCGCATCAAGGATCCACAAGGATAAAAAAATAACCTGGTAGAGGGCTGCATTATGGAATTATTGTCTGAATACTTAAATGAGTATAAAAAACAACTGGAGAAGGGTTACATTCAAAAGGCGTATCAGGGACTGATGGAATACATCAGGGATTTGAAGGCTTACTTAATAAAACAACATCCGGATTATTATTCTCCCGGAAGTCTCTATTACGGATATCTGGAAATGACTTATTTTTCCTTTTTCCCGGAATCATTTAAGCGGCGTAATTTGAAGGCGGCCATAGTTTTTAATCACCATCAATTCAGATTTGAGGTCTGGCTGGCAGGATATAATAAGCAGATTCAACAAAAATACTGGGAATTGTTCAAAGAAAGTAGTTGGAATAAATATCACGTTGTCCCAACCACAAAGGGCGCTGATTCCATTATCGAACACACTTTAGCGGACAATCCGGATTTTGGTAATCTGGATTCATTAACAAAGCAAATTGAAACAGGCGTATTGAATTTTATTAATGATATTGAGGACTTCCTATCGCTTTGAGAACAATTTAGTAAGCCAATAAACCAGAAGTCCAATCAATAATATCGCCAAACCAGCCAAAGCTGCTTGCCAGCCAGCGTTAACAGCCAGCCAGGTTGACACCGCTATTCCCAGAATCGGGATTATACGGTTTACAAAAATATGCCTTGTTCTGCTTACTCCGCTCCCCCTGCCCAGCAGTTTTATGGCACTGGCATTGACGCTGATAAAAGCGAGCAATGTAATAAGATTGGTGAATTCGGCGATTTGTTGGATATTGCTGATAAGAACCAATAGTATTGAAATTGCTCCTCCAACCAGAATAGTCAGCCATGGAGTCTGACGATTGGAGCTGACCGAATTTAGAATTTCTGGTAAAACTCTGGCTCTGGCCATAGCATGCATTATGCGAGAGGAAGCCAACAAAAGCACCAGCACGGTATTAGCCGTAGACGCTAAAGAAATTATAGATAGAGCGATCCCGGCATTAATGCCAAGTGCCTGTTCAGCGACAATTGCTAACGGAGCATTTGATTGACTCAGAGTGTTCCAGCCAACCACGCTGAGAGCTGAGATTGCTACCAGAACATAAAATACGGTGCTGATACCCAGAGCTAAAAGGATTGACCTGGGTAAGTTTTTCTCTGGATCTTTCAACTCTTCAGACAAATTAGCCATTCCTTCAAATCCGAGATAAGCGAAAAATACCAGTGAAGCTGCTGTAAATACTCCGGATATCCCGAGAGGCATTTCAAAATAGTTGACCTTACCAAAACTGGGTAGTCCGATACCGATAATGATGAAAAGTCCAAGCACCTCAACAGCCGTGAGAATGATCGCTACCGTCGCTGATTGGCTGATGCCAATATAAAGTATCAAAGAAGATAATACGATCAGTCCGATGGCCGCAGGCAACTCAGGAAAACCTGATAGCGCATTCAAATAGCCGGCAAACCCGAGGGCTACAGCTGCAGAGGAAATAATCTGAGCCAGCAAGATTAACCAACTGGCAAAGAAAGCCGGTCTGTCTCCGAAAGCCATACTGACAAACTGGTATTCCGGGGCATTCCGCGAACGGATTCTGGATAAACGAGCATACGACGAAGCGGTCAAACTCGCTCCTATTGCAGCGAAAACAAAAGAAAGCCATACGGCATTCCCGGCTTTATCGGCAGCTACTCCGATGATGACGTAGATTCCAGACCCGATAATAACGCCCAAACCGGTCATGGTAGCGGCTACCAAACCCAAACGCCTGGCTAACTTTTTATTATTTGAGGAAGTATTTGACACTGGTTATCTTTCCTCTTGAATCGATAATAGCTTGCAGATTAAAGCCAGGGTATACAGAAGTCTTTTCGACGTTGAATTTAAGCGATTTCTCCATAATTTTATTATAATGATTAATGAATCATCATCCTGAGGATAAGCATATAGATCTTTAGCGGTTGCAAAAATATTCATTATTGAAAAAATAACCGGGATAGCTATTATTTTCTCATAAGACTAAACAGTTAAGTAATGAATCTTCCAGGGGGAATACTGACATGAAATCCATTCAGGTTAAGGAAGTTTATCATTTACACGGTAAGTCTTCCCTTACAATCCCTGTAGATGCTGCTCTGGATTATGTTGTTGCATTGCTTGGTCATGAACCGCACCTGCAGGGGATATTCATGGTAGATTCAAACCAGAGATTTGTCGGCATGATTTCCCGTTTTGACTTGTTAAGATGGACGCAGGCTCAGATCTATGGCGGAGGAGAAAAGAAAGAAAAGCGAATCGACGAGTTTATTCGCTTGCTCAATGCTAAGAAAGTTAAAGACATAGAAATCCATAACACCAGTTCATTTAGCGTAAGAGAGAATGATACTATTCAGGCGGCTTTTGATTTAATGATCAGCTACGAAAAGGATATTATTCCAGTTCTTGATAGCGAAGGCCATATCATCGGCGATTTAAGCCTTTCCGAATTACTATTGAAGGCTCTTGAAATGGGTATGCAACCCTGATCATCGTTGTAAACCGACGATAAAATAGTTAATGGAATTGAGCTTTAAATAGCTTTCTTTTTCAGAGAATGTCTTCTTACTCTGATACGTTGATATCCAAAGCCAATTTCTATCGTCGGACCGTTTCGGCGGAATAGACTTGAGATTAAAATCGTGTTAAGATATCCTCGTCACAATAGTATACAAGGTTAACTTTCACATACGTATTAATAACCTATCGATGGCCAGAGACCATGTTCTTAACAGATCATAAGCAAATAACGAAGGTCAGCACCGGGGGATAAGGCTAAGTATAATGATAATGAGGCGAGAGGCGGACTGGATTGCAGCATTCGAAATCAAAGCAAAACTTTGAACCCGAGTTGACCCGAAAATCCGAGAAATCCTTTCAAGAATTCTACAGGCTCCATGATAAGCAGAGTTCTTCAAAGGTAATCGGCAATCAGGATAATTATTTACTTACAACAAATAGTTCGGGGCAAATTCTCAGTGTAAGTTTATTCTTTTGTAATTTGATCGGTAAGGATAAAAAACAATTTATCGGGAAGTCCATTCTGGAATTTCTACATGATCAGGACCGTGAGATGTTTGTTGCGCATCTGCGGAAGTTGTCCGAAAAG
>DEUU01000441.1 GCA_002362735.1 Dehalococcoidia bacterium UBA3254 | reverse complement strand
ATGTTGGCGTAGCTTAACGTCTAAGGTTAATTTGTAAGTGTCGATGAAAGGTTTCTTCTGATATATACGATTGAACTTCTCGGCTCTTAATTTCCATAATTCAGGTGTCCAGGCGTCTTTAAGAATGGCATCGATATACATTCGTAAATCATTTTCGACAGCAGCTTGAATAACGGGGGTTGATGATTTTATCCAACTTTCAATTGTAGCCTTTCGTTTTTCAGGGTCAGGTTCGAAAAATGCAGTGTAAAATCCGTCACTTACATTCTCGAATATTGATGGCATGTCTCACCTCCGAAAAAGGATTGTCTGAAGCGCATTATACCATGGAAAAATTCACTGTTGACCTGTGTCTGAGTTTAGATGTAGAATCCCCATACAAAATATTGATTTCGCTGGTCTCTAAACAAAGTGAAAATTAATCAAAATAGTTCTTATATAATAATAAACGGAGATTGGAAACCATATTTCTCCAAATTAGGGCATAGACACTTGATTTCAGGTATTCTTTTTATAATTGCTAAAACTTAATACCAAAATGCACAATTGTGACAATACAGCCCGATTACTATCATTCTCGCAGATACCCAATTTTTTCACCGGGCTCCACTTCTCAAAGCCATAGTCCACCTTATATGGAACTCAAGGATGCCCCACGACAGTGATTATTACACCGCTTGATTTTCTTTCATAACATAATATTTCTATAAAATCCTGTAACTAATCCAAACATATTAAGGACATCCTTTCTACTAACATAATATAATCTCTTAATAGACTCATTAACAGAAGTTGGTGAAAGCCAAATAAAATGGCCTACCGGGGCAGGAAAGCGATCCCCGAAAGGAATTAAACGTTGGAGATTATCAGTTTATGAGTAGTGAACGGAATAGACTCACAGGGCAAAAAAGCCCCTACCTTCTTCAGCATGCAGAAAACCCTGTCAACTGGTATCCATGGGATAAAAATGCATTCATTCGAGCTAAGGAAGAGGACAAACCCGTCTTTCTTTCAATCGGATATTCTACTTGTCATTGGTGCCATGTCATGGCTCATGAATCGTTCGAAGATAACGTTGTCGCTAAACTGATGAATGATACTTTTATATCAATTAAAGTGGATCGCGAAGAACGGCCGGATATCGATATTCAGTATATGAAAGTCTGCCAGATGATAACAGGCAGTGGAGGGTGGCCTCTTACAATAGTCATGACCCCAGATAAGCGACCGTTTTTCGCAGCGACTTACCTTCCAAAAGAAACAAAATTTGGGCAAATCGGCCTAATGGACCTTATACCACGCCTCAAGCACCTTTGGATCAATAGGAAGCAAGAGCTATTAGCTTCGGCTCAGCAGATCACCAACGCTTTACAGCAGACAGTACCGGTCACAGGTAAGCATGGGCTTGAGGAATCAGAGCTTCACATCTGTTTCGAGCAACTTTACAAAGCTTTCGATAAAGAATGGGGAGGTTTTAGCATAGCACCCAAGTTCCCAAGTCCCCATACTTTACTCTTTTTACTGCGATATTGGAAGCACTACAAGAAGCCGGAGGCTCTTTCTATGGTCGAGAAGACGCTTCAAGCCATGCAACAGGGGGGTATTCAAGACCATGTGGGATTCGGATTCCACCGCTATTCTACCGATAGGCAATGGCTTGTGCCACATTTCGAGAAGATGCTCTACGACCAGGCACTTTTAGCGACGGCGTTTGTCGAGGCATATCAGGCAACTGGCCAAGAGAACTATTCGTTGACGGCTCGACATGTCTTCGCTTATGTTATACGCGACATGACCAGTCCGAAGGGAGGATTTTTCACGGCGGAAGACGCAGATAGCGAGGGTCAAGAGGGGAAGTTTTATCTCTGGACGACTAAGGAAATAGAACGTATCCTAAGTCGAGAAGACTCATCACTATTCGTCAAGGCATTTAATATCGTATACAGAGGTAACTTCAATGATGATGTGACCGGGGGAGAAGTTGGACCAAACATTCCACATCTAAGCAAGTCGCTTGAGCAAATAGCCTCGGATTATGGGATTCCGTTACTAAAAATTAAGAAACGTCTGGATTCAACCCGACAAAAGGTGTTTGAACAACGTGATAAACGTGTCCACCCTCGTAAAGATGACAAGATCCTTTCAGATTGGAATGGTTTGATGGTGGCTGCTTTGTCACAAGGAGCGAGGGTGTTTGATGAACCAGCCTATAGTTATGCAGCAAAGCGTGCTGTAAACTTTGTTCTCAGTAACATGCTCGATCCGAATGGTCGCCTTTTTCATCGCTACCGGGATGGCGAGGCTGCCATCCCGGGCAACATAGACGATTATGCTTTTCTAGTTCATGGGCTTCTAGAATTGTACCAGACTACTTTCGAGACCAAATACCTCAAACATGCGTTGACTTTTAACCAGCATTTGATAGATCACTTCTGGGATAATGAAGACGGAGGTTTCTACTTTACCGCCGATGATGGCGAACAGTTACTTACCCGACAAAAAGAGATCTACGATGGCGCAGTCCCCTCCGGAAACTCGATTGCCATGTTGAATCTCCTTCACCTTTCAAGAATAACTGGAGATGCTACCCTGGAAGAAAAAGCAGCACACATTGGCTATGCCTTTAACAGCGAAGTACGTCAATCACCCTCGGCATACACACAACTAATGATTGCACTTAACTTTGCCGTCAGCCCATCTTACGAAGTAGTAATCACCGGACAACCTTCGACTCCCGATACTCTGGAAATGTTCTCTGCGTTGAATACAGTCTATACTCCGAACCGAGTGATATTATTCGTCCCGACGAATTCTGACTCAGCAATTACCGATATTGCTCCATTTACTCGGGGAATGGCTACCGTGAACCGTAGGGCTACGGCTTATGTGTGCTCAAATCACATTTGTAAGTTACCGACCACTGAGGCTGCCGCAATGCTCCAAATGTTAGACGATAAATAGATATTCTGCCTTAAAGGTTGTTACTTTTCGCTAAAAAGTGACTATCAATGTATGGTACCATTTTTCTCGGATATGTCCGACATCTTTTACTAAAACGTACAATAATAGTACAAATCACATGTATTGATAATATATTTTAGAAAGCTATATAATCGAATCTGTGTTCGGGTCAAGCAGTAATAATTACGGTAGTAATAAAGGGATAATCGGTTTCTCGATGATCAAACCACGTTACCACAGGTACTTATGGAATCTTTTCTGGCATTTCCTCTTTCTATTATTTTTTACCGGAATGATCACATCGGGGTGTAGTAGTTCAAAAACTTCGGCATCTACAATTATCACCCAGATAGATGGAAACGTTCAGATAAAAAAAGCTGGTATAAAAAACTGGCAACAAGCAGAAATCGGCACTATGCTTTTTGAAAATGATAATATCAAAACAAACGTCAATTCGAAAGCTACCATCACTTTCTTTGATGGAAGCATTATCACCTTGAATCCGGAAACGCAGGTGGAGATCAAGGAATTAGTCGGGGAGGGAACGACTAGCATTCGTTTGAAACAGGAGTTGGGGACTACTCTGAATAAGATTGAAAAGCTAGTTGATGCTGCTTCTCGATATGAGATTGAAACACCGGCAGCGATAGCAGGGGTACGCGGTAGCCAGATGAGAGTAACAGTAGCTGCCGATGGCATGACCACTGTGCAAAATATCGAGGGTAAGATATTCGTGACCGCCAGGGAT
>DEUU01000145.1 GCA_002362735.1 Dehalococcoidia bacterium UBA3254 | reverse complement strand
AAAAATCCAAGTTGAGGAAGAGCCAGGGCGGCGAACGATTTATCGAGAATACGCATCGAGGCCATTTCTCCGTAGATCGTTTCCACGGTGGCGACGCGGATATCTATATCCCGACTTCGGATTTTAACTGAAAATTGGCCGTCCTGAGGGCGGTGGTCGGCTATATCAATGTCCGCCAGCACTTTTATACGCGAGATGAGGCGAGCATGCGCGCTGAGAGGCAAAGACATCGTGTCATGCAGCATCCCATCGATTCTGTAGCGCACTCGCACCATATTTTCCTGAGGTTCGATATGGATGTCCGAGGCGTGTACTTTATAAGCTTCACTTACGATAAGATCCAGGGCACGGACGACCGGCGCGTCGGAGACATCATTGAGGTCTATCCGGTTATTAATTTCTGTAGAGACATCCAAACCGGTAAATTGTTTTTCAATCTCATGATAGGCCCTGTAGTTGCTATCAATGGCCTGGCGAATCTCGTCGGAAGAAGCTATCACCGGCTCAATCCTGAGCTTGGCTACCGCCGCCATCTCCTGCAAGGCATGGATATTATCGTCCCGGGACATTGCTACTTTCAGTACATTGTCAAATATGATCAAAGGTATCACATTATATTTTCTGGCCATGGATTCAGGGACTAGTTTTAAAGCTTCAGGTTGAATCTGGAATTTGCTTAAATCGAGCGAAGCTATCTGGTTATACAAATCTTATCTCCTATATCCGGTTTTAAGCATAAGAAATGCTCTGGCCGACTTATGCCTTCTAGTATTTTTGAATACAGGCCATATAAAAGTCATAAATAAAATGGCTGGATAATAAAAATATTTTATAAATAAACTGTTTCAAAAAGTTGTTATGAAGATACTGCGGTTCGAAAGTCATGATGTGGTGTGAAAATGGGAAAAATAAGCGGTTATAATTTAAAACCCTTGATCGAATGGCTTCAGGTCAACTCGTAACCGACTAAAAAGCGGGAATCTGGGCTTAGTCTAAATAATCCATCATCTCACTTACTTAGAGCATAGCCCGAATTCTTTCTTGCAACGGATGAATGAACCTGATATTGGATAACCAGCGGTAAAATCGTTTCGGGATCCATTCCACTGAATAAAAAATCAATATCGGAATATCGCTGGATAACATTTTGCCGTATATGCCCAGCTTTTGTCGCAAGGTCAATTTGCTAAAAAGGACTACCAGAGCCTGATACTTAATAGAAGTATAGATAATATTGATAAGTACGAGTAGCGGTCTTAATAAGATCGGTTCTGAGACACCTAAAGACTGGGGATGTTTCCTTTCATATTTCAGCAACCTGGGCAAGGCCACGATTCTACCCTGAAGGGCAACAGCAGGAAGGATAGAGTGTTCGACGCCATAGACTATTCCCCTGAAACCGGGTCGAAGATAGATTTTATGGGTTTGCATAATGCCTAATCTATATATTCCGTACAACGCCAGAACATGCCTGTGTTTCCAGGTAAAGAAAAGGCGTCTGGTAACTGCCCAATCAGAATTATCGCGGATATCATCATGAATTTTTGTTTTTACGATCACTCCATTTTTAACATCGTTGCAATCGCTCAGGCAGAGCGCAACGTCAGCGTGATCATCAAGAAAGCGTACGATTTCTTCCAGGAAACAAGGATCAAAATAATCGTCATGGCAAAGCCACACAAAGTAAGTACCCTGCGCCTGTTTAAGTAGAAAATTGAAATTATTCACGGCTCCGATGTTAACCGGTTGCTTGATGTATTTGATACGAGGATCTTTTTTCTGATATTCCTGACAAATCGCTTCGGTTCCATCAGTGGAATTATTGTTGGAAATAACAAGCTCAAAGTCAGTAAATGTTTGGGCTAATACGGAATCGATAGCTTGACGCATGTATTTTGCGCCGTTATAAACGGGCATGCCAATTATGACTTTCGGGACGGATGGCTTTTGAACAGAAATAATTAGATTTTCAGTTTGTTCTTCCATCAAAATCCTTCTTTTAGATCCAGGTCTCGGAGAATTTAATTATAAAATATGGCAACAGTAAACATCAATTATTAATAAGTGGTTTCAGGTCTTCATTTACCGGCTGAACTTTCCAGAACAGGTCGGTATTAAGAGCGCCGCTTTCCAGCAGATAATTAATTTGCTTGAGCCGCGTATACAGACGTCCGTTGAAAAGAGGATAAGACATAGAGGTGCTAACAAAGGCACTATATAACTGCTCGATCCCCTTTCTCACAGACCAGCGAAGCTCAAAATTGGGAAGCGCCCGGCGTATTTTCTCGAAACTTACATTATAAGTCCGGTTATCGGCAGCGGCGCCCTCCGCAAAGGTTACCTTACAGTTCGGCACGATTTGGGCCACCATATTGGCAATATCACGTATTTGATAATTTTCCTGAGACGAACCAACGTTGAAGGCCTGGTTATGGATAACATTCTTCGGGGCTTTTAAGGTTTCAGTAATGGCCTGACAGATATCCTCCACGTGAACCATCGGTCTCCAGGCTCGCCCATCGCTCATGAGTTTAACCTGTCCGGTAGTGTAACCCCACCCGGTAAGGTTGTTCACTGCAATATCGAAACGCAGTCGAGAAGAAAATCCATAGGCTGTGGCATTTCTGAGAAATACGGGCGAAAAGCTTTCGCTGGCCAATTTCCGGAGTCCGGCTTCGGCCTCAACCTTTGAGCGAGCATAGGCTGTCTGTGGACTGAACGGCGAATCTTCCGTGAGCGCTTTTTCTTCACTTTGCCCGTAGATACTGCATGAGGAGGAGAAAATATATTTTTTTACTCCGGCCTCCCGGGCAATTTCAGCCAGGCGCAGCGTTCCATTGGTATTGATCTCCTGAGTCAAACGTGGATCCAGTTCGCCGGTCGGATCGTTTGAGAGCGCTGCCAGGTGAACCACCGCTTCGACACCCCGCAGATCGCTTGCATCAACTTTACGAATATCTTTGATAATCTGAAAACTAATTTTGCTATCTTTTTTAGTCCCTAACAGACAATCTGCATAATATCCGGTGTCATAACCCCAGACTTCGTATCCCAGGTCTGCCAGGATAGGAGTTAAAACGGTCCCGATATATCCGAGATGCCCCGTGACTAATATTCTCATCTTCTATTGTCCTTCCCCTTTTACAATATTATAATTGGTAAGATGGTCTTATCGTTTAATAACACGATACCATTTGATCGAGATTCCCAACCTGAATATCTATTTAAACCTGCAAATGACTTCAGTACTTGCAATACCGGTACTTTATTCTTATATTCTTAAGATGTTAACCTAAGATATAATCGAAATCAAGTAGCATTTACTTTACTTAATTTAATAAATCTTCTCATATTATTATCAGAGTTGCGGAAGTGAAGG
>DEUU01000065.1 GCA_002362735.1 Dehalococcoidia bacterium UBA3254 | reverse complement strand
AATCCGTTAATTGTGACAGGCTATGCCGGTCGGCATCCACAAATGGTTGAGTCAATGGTGGAATTGGCTGAAACTCTCTGCGCGCCGGTCCTTACCGGTCAAGTCTGGATGAATTTCCCAACGACTCATCCGCTATGTGCCGGAATCGAACAAATCCTGGGCAGCCGGAAAGGTAATACATGCCTCACCGAGGCGGATACAATTCTGGTGGTTGACTACGATCTGGCTTATGCTGTCGCTGAAGGATTGCCTGGCCAGAAAACGCGGATCCTTCAAATCGACAGCGACCGAACCACCCAGGGCAGGCTTCTGTGGGATAGAGGGGCCGACGTTTTTATTCAGGGTGATTCCAGACAGGTTATTCCCACTCTCACTAAAATTATCCGTCAGAAATTGACTCCAGAACAGCGGACTGCGGTTCAGAATCGCTTTAAAAGGATAAAGAGCTCTTATCAAAAGCAGAAAAGTGAGTGGAAAGAATCGGGAAGAAACAGTTCTAAAAAGAAGTCGATCTCTCCTGATTGGCTGTGTTATTGTCTAAACCAGGTCATGGATGAGAATATGATATTGGTAAATCACACGATCAGTCATTCAGCTTCGGTCACCGAGCAGATCGAACGCACCCGGCCGGGGACTTTATTAAGCTGCGCTGCAGGTTCTATTAGCTGGGCTCCGGGAGCTGCGCTGGGAGCAAAAGTGGCGGCTCCGGACAGGACCGTGGTGAGTGTGATGACGGATGGGGGATTTGTATGGGGTTGTCCGGTCGCTGCACTCTGGTCTTCTAATGCCTATCAGTCGCCATTTCTATCCATTGTTTTTAATAACCGTGGATACGGTGTAATGAAGAGAATTGTCACGGAGCTTTCCGGCGGAAGTCCTCTATCTGAGGAAAGGGAGTTTGAAGCAGGGACTACTTTTAATCTGCCTCCTGATTATGGAATGATCTCCCAAAGTTGCGGCGGTTTCGGGAAAAAGGTGCAAAATCCGGAAGATGTCCTTCCGGCTTTAAAAGAGGCAATGTCTCAGGTCCAGAACGGAAAATCCGCCGTACTGGATGTCTGGTTAGGAGAAGAATGATGCCAAAAAAAAAGACTCAATCGCCGTTTTCCAAATTGATCCAGGTGGGAATGGTAGTCAAAGACGTAGAAAAAACCAGGGAACGCTTTACCGCCATGGGTATGGGGCCTTTTGAACCGATGGTTTTACCCTCGGATGCCAAACAATGGTTTCGTGGTAAACCCATGGATGATGCGAAATTTAAAATCTACGGTTTCAAAATGGGCGATGTCGACCTGGAGATTATACAGCCTCTGGCAGGGAAGTCGCCACATCAGGAATTTTTGGATTGCAAGGGCGAGGGCCTTCAGCATATTGCATTCGCCGTAGAGGACGTAAAAGCAGCCGTAACTAAGCTGACTCAGCAGGGTGCAGAAGTTTTACTCGAAGCGGATCTGCCCGATGCTGAAGTAGCTTATCTGGACCTTAATTCTGGAGGATTAGTTGTAGAGCTGGTTCACCGGAAGTAGAAAACTATCAAAGGCCCAATACTGTTATTACTCTCCCTCTGGTGGTGGTCCGGGGGTGTCCTTCGTCTGAAGTGGTTTGCAGATGATTTCCAGTATATGTAAGTCAGTTAAATGAGTCGATGTGGAAGCGATGGCTACCACAGCCGTGTCGGCTCCCCAGCGTGTTCCACTGACAACGATCACTTTTTCCCCGATAGTCAGATGTCCGGCATCGGTGACCATCAGAAGGGTTTCCACGCATACCTTCATACCCTGACAAATGGTACGTAAAAGATTGGCCATCACTCTCGGAATATCAGTCCCGTAAAAACGCTCGGTATGAAAAAGCATCGTTCCGATATGGACTACATGACCCTGTTGATTTAGCTCAGCGATCAGTTCTTTTGGGAACCGGTGAATCTTGGCGCCAAAGCCGTATTGGTGCGGGACTACAATCATTTTTATTCCTGATCCGGACCATCGCTGTGCTGCCAGCCGCGCAGTTTCGCCCCTGGTAGAGGAAATTACTATTTTGGTAATTCCGCGAGCTTTAGCCCTCTCTGCGGCCAGTCTTAAGGTTACCTCAGTATTACTTTCGCCGGACTGTTCAAAGTAGACAATTTTTTCTTCCAACCGGATACTCCTTGTATCAATTTTTTTTGTGAGCTTTGCTATTTTAACATAAAAAATATACAGGGGCTAAGACAGGATCAAAGTACTATGACTAAACTACAATTATATGAGAACTATTCTATAGTTTTGCCTAAATATAAGTGTTAAAATAGACAGAATCTGAAAATTGACCCTGAAATATAAACGTTTTATCTCGCAAATTAATTTCTGATCAGGTTATTTCTTGAGGTGACAGAGGATGGCGGCTGACCAGTCTATCATAGAGAAAGATAATTTATTCCATACCCAGGACGAGGAAAGTCTGTGGTTAAAATATTGTGGATTTCTGGACTTGACCCTGGAAGAATTCATGATTATCCAGAAATCATTACTCATGGACCAGCTCGAGACCCTCTCTTACTCCCCTTTAGGCCGTTTGCTGCT
>DEUU01000468.1:7157-7359 GCA_002362735.1 Dehalococcoidia bacterium UBA3254 | reverse complement strand
CCTGCCATGTCATGACCGTTTTCCAGAAGGAGTTCTTTCAGATCGGATAACTGGACTATTTCCATAGCGGCGAAGATACCGGCTGGACCGCCGCCTACAATAATTACATCATATTTATTCATTATTATTTTCCTCTGCCAATCTAATATTAGACGTATAAGTAGATGCCGTCAATATAATTCGTGATCTCATTAAACCGATT
>DEUU01000468.1:6508-6798 GCA_002362735.1 Dehalococcoidia bacterium UBA3254 | reverse complement strand
GATCGCTTCCGATGCCGTCATCGGATCAGCAATCGTCGGGTGTGTAATTTTGGCTTTGATAGCGTTTATCAGCGAAGATAAGCGAAGGCCGTCTCTTATCTTATTTAGCCGCAATATCGTTGTTTTTATGGTGCCACTGCTGATTGTATTCGCTTATTTGGTCCTGGTCTGGGGAGCCAAAATCCTGACCGGCTAGAAAAGGTGAGGCAATATCAGATAAAGCCCGACGTTTAAAAGTCCGTGGGAACAGGCTACCCCTAATATTGAACCTGTTTTTTTCACTATCCAGC
>DEUU01000468.1:371-6182 GCA_002362735.1 Dehalococcoidia bacterium UBA3254 | reverse complement strand
ATTATAGTGTAGACTATTGCAATATAGACCCATCCCCCTGAATGTACCACATCCGCTGCTCGCTGCATAACTCCACGAAAAGCCATCTCTTCCGTAAATCCTGTCGCAATAATTAAAATCAACGCAGGAAATATTGTTGATTGAAAAGTCAACTGATTATTCAGAGCTTCCGGTTTAAGAATATAATAGTCAATAATTGCCAGAACGATGCCACTTGCGGCTGCCAGGATTTGAAATACAGGTTTATTTACATTTAATCCGATATCATCAATGCTAAATTTTACGGTGCGTGCGATAACGAATATACCTGCAAGTACGGGGATGGCAATAAAGATATACCAGAAGATTTCTGAGATTTCGGCCAGCGGTATGACCAGATTTGCTATTCTAATAAGAGGGACCAGACCTAAGGCCAACCATAGCTTACACCGCTCCTTATTTTTATCTATCGTACTATTGATAATGAGAATCAAGAGAATCGTAAAATAGCAGATTATTCCGCCCACGTCGTTGACATAATAGGTTATATACTCCGCAATCGCAAAAGCCACCAGATAGATAATGCCTGGTACTGCTAGCCCTCTAAATCTGAAATTCATGCCAGGTAACGATTGTTTTTGTTCGGAATTATTTTCCAGCTTCCAGGCCACTAAGTTGTTCACCCCCGAAATATTCTTTTTAGTTTTTCACATCCAGCCACAATCTAAGGTTCAGGTAAGGTTCGGTCTCATTGTCTCTATAAAGGGAAAATGCCACTTTCTGATTTTCTCCTGCGGTGGATGGCTTAAGATTGACTTGACCTGTCCATTTTCCTTCATCTGATAGAGTTAAAGGGCCGATCTTTTGTAGTTCCTGTCCATCGATCACTACTTTCATGGTATAGATGATAGCGCGGTTCTCATGGTTTTCTATCCCTAACGTAACGTCTGCCTCTTCGCCAAGAGTTATGGCGCCGGGATAATTTTCCATCATACCATCATGCCCGAGCATATAAAAATTGGTGAAGGCTTCATCCCCTTTAGGTCTTTCGATAACATAAGCCAACGTGCCCAGGGATCCGATGACCACGATGATCAGCGCAAGGGAAAGCATCCGGTTCGTCAGGCTGATGGCGCTCCACCCTGACAAATGAAGTTTCGCTGGGAGTATAAATCGCTCTTCTTCAGGCAGTCTGCTGCGCCTTTGCAAGGTGATCACGGACAGAATTATGATAATCGCTGAAATTGATATTACTATCGGGTCTATTCTGATTCCCCAGGGGGTATAATTCAAAATTAATCCGGTTAAAGAGACTACGGCAAAACTTAAGAAAAGTGTCAATCCTGCACGCTCAATACCTTTGAGGCTAGACTTTCCGGGAAAAAGAGCTGATACAAGGGTGTAGCCTGGACAAACCAGAAGAACGAAAACTCCTAGAATTATTCTGGGAATTCCCTCGGTGATAGAGACTATGGGAACAGTAATGAGAGTAACCAGAAGAACAATGAGAATATCCACTACTGCCTCTCCAGCAGGTGGTAGTTTATTTTACATTTCATTATCCAACCAGCCAGAATAATAATCAGGAAAGACAATAAGAAAAAGAGCGGACTGGAGAGATCATGGTACCAGCCAGCCGCCGTCTGTACGTTAACGAAATAAGCCACCAGGATAATGGATACAATCCTCAGGATGTTGGCAAAGATTGCTATCGGAAAGGCCAAAATAAAAAGGCCAGCCCTCTTGGAAAACAGTCCTTTGAGGGCGTAGGAATAGACGGCGGACAATGCCAGCAAAGCGATAAGGGAATTAATCCCGCTGCAAGGTATGCCTACGGTGAAAACGGTGGTCTGAAGATAGATTTCCATTCCACTGGAAGTAATCGGAAGCCCGAGAATCTCCAGGAGATGAGATGAGGAAAAGACCGATATCTCTTGAAGCCGAAATGCCAGGTCCGGAATGAAAGGAAAGGGGACCAGGAAAATCAGGAAAATCAGAGGAAAGACCAGGGATTTAACGGTCCGTGTGCCCCAAACTAACCATACCAAACCGAAGATCAAGATCAGGAGAGAGAGTACACCTAAAACTCTGATTTCCAGGGTGATGTTCAGAGCATATAGCATGGTTGCCAGCAGAATCCAGAAGATGCCGGAGAGGGATAATTCCTGAACTTTTAGACACCCGCGTTTGGTCCATACGATGATTGCGGACACTACAGGGACGAGAAATCCGTGGCTGTAATAATCGCTCGAAAGCCAGGAGTTGACCAGCCAGCGCAGGACAGGCCAGTATATAAAAATGAGCACCAGAAAAATCACGACAGGAAGAATGAGATTCCTGAAGCTGATCGCTCTCGGGAGTTTGCCGGATTTATGCTCTTCTGGTAAAGGTGACGACGGCTGCATCAGGATTCCTCCAGGTTATTACGCCGGAAATATGGGTATATGAAAATAGCAAGGGGAGCCAGAATGAGTAAAACGAGAATGACGACTCCGCCCAGGCCTGAACCTGCCAGAATGACAGCCAAAGGTTTCCATTGATCATCATCCCGGGAAGGAGAGAACATCAGCGGAAAAGATTGGACCAGAAAGTCTTTCTGCTCATTGAGCGATGCTGCATATGAACCCTGAAGAGGCGCCAGGGCTTCAGTCTGAATCATAGTAATGGTATCTGAATAAAATTGATTGCCCTTAATGTAACAAAAAAGAGCTACCCGCCGCTCTATAAAATGGCCGTCGTTAGCCGATTTGGTGACGACCATTTTCTTAAAAGGTACTGCTGCCTTTGAGGAGCCTTTTAGCCAGGATGTGTCAGTCATATTGACTACTTCATCTCCTTCTTCCTGAGTTTCGTATCCTTGTCCTGAAAAACAGAGTTTGGGAGGATGGAAACTAGATGCGGTTTTGGATTGAACGATGGTAAAGAAAAGTGGTTGGGTGAAAGTGCTGGGCATATAGTATCTTAAGAGGATCAGGTTGGCTCCCAGAAGTTTGATGTATTCCGTAACGTCATGATCGGATCCTTGCCACTTACCGATTTGACGTGGAAAAGAAGCCACGGCTTCCGGGTTGCCAAAATCTGTTTTAGTCCTCACCTGAATCCTGTTTTCTGAAGTCCGGTTAAGCTCTGTTTCAACGAAGGTGGCGGTTGGGGAGAACAGAAAGGTGGGTGAAGCCAGTAACACCAGTGCTATGACAGCGAAGAAAGCTATCCCAATGATCAAATAGTTCCTTTTACGCCGGTTAATGGATGTTCCCTCCATCGTCTGAATAAAGTTCCTATGTGAGCTAAGATTGCCCTTATTATAGTTGCGCCGCTTTGTTAATTCAAGCTGTCTGTGTAACCATTCCTAATTTATACGTTCGACAGAAGGTAATTTCAATGCTTTCTTAGTTAACAGCCGTTATTATCTCATCCTAACATTCAGCCCTGTTGAATGCTTCTCTGTTTCATCATTTCGGCTGCTTTAATATCCGGGTGATGGTAGTAAAAGCCTTTCGCTGCAATGCCACCTCGAATGGCTCGGGTCGGACACCAATTATAACAAGCCAGACAATTCTCGCAGCGATGTTGCCAGACCGGTTTTTTATCGACTATCTCAATATTATTCACTGGACATACTTTGACGCATATACCGCATCTATTACACCTCTCGGTGACACTAAAACTAGTATCATTGAGATGAATAAGGTCATTCGTATTCAGATCCGCTGAGGCGTTCGATAATTTGATGAAAGATTTTCTATAAGTGGGTTTCATGAAATTCACGGTATGGTCAGCCAGCAAGAAAATCGGTGCCAGAAAAACATGTTTGAAAAATTCCCCTTTTTTTCGGTTGTAAGTGTTGTTAATAATCTGCCCGAGTTGCTTCTTTTCCCAGGTAGAAAACAGTCTGGTATGATTCTCAAAAGGTTTTGGAAAGGAGTTTTGAGGCATGTGTACCCGATAGGTGGCAGAAAGGGTTCCTCCTCTGGCCTGGATGATCCGCTTTAATAATTTCAAAGAATAACCCGCTGAACCGCCGAACGTACAGACTGCAAATATGTATTTCTGTCCTATATCAACCAGCTGTTGCGCGAATCGTTTTATTACGACAGGCAATTCGCCATAATAGACCGGGAATACAATCCCTATTACTTCGGAATCTATCTTGATATCATCCTTCCCCATGATTGAAACGATGGGGATCAGTGTACCCCCTGTTTTTGCCGTGATACCCTTCGCTACATAGAGTGAATTCCCTGTTCCTGAGAAATAATAGACGCCGATCTTCATATGTTGAGTATATTACCACGATAAAAATGACCCTTCAAATGATGGCTCGTAATAGTATCCAAACGCATCTTTGCCGCAGCGGATTCTAAAGTAGTATAATTAACCCAATAATTGTTTTAAGAAAGCTAGAAGGTAAATGGAACCCAAAATAACGGTAAAAGAGTATTTTGCAGCTTTAAGAGAAAACAGACTTCTGGGTGTCAAATGCAAGAACTGCGGTTTTATTACCGCTCCGCCCCGCACAGCCTGCCGTAAATGCTCCGGGATGGATACCGAACCCATCGAGCTTTCCGGAAAGGGAAAAATAGCCACTTTTACATCCGTGCATGTTGCTCCGGAAAACCACCGCGGGCAGACTCCTTATCTGGTGGTTATTGTTGAACTGGATGAGGGCTCATGGATCATGGGGAACTTAAGCGGTATTGATCCGCAAAACGCCTCTATCGAATTAATCGGCCGCCGTGTAACGATGAAAAATAGCCCTCCTCTTCCAGGAAATGAAAAGCAGGACCCCGTACCCCACTTCGTTTTGGACTCAACCATTCTTGACAGAGAAAGGTAAGCCAGTTTATACTATCCGTTAGTTTGTTGGTCTCAAATGATATCGGGTAGCATTTGAGATCGTGCAAACAAAAAATAAGGGCTGTTTGCAAAACACCTCCGGTCCATTCGTTCGCCCGCTGGTTCGGCGGGTAATTCGGCCAAAGGAGATTAAGGCATTGGCAATATCGCAGTCGCTTCATGCCACTTATATAACTATCGATAGCGAAAGATGCAAAGGATGCTATTTTTGCATCTCAGTATGTCCCCTGAATATTATTCAAATAGCTTCTCACCTCAATCAAAACGGATATACTCCCGCCGAAACGGTCCCGGAAAAAGCCGGTCAGTGCACCGGATGCCTCTCCTGTGCTTCCATGTGTCCGGATGCAGCGATAACTATTTTTCGCGACAGTTAATTCCGGATAAACAGCCCTGAGTTTTGGGAGGATGAATCGTGCCAAAAAGAGTCTTTATGGGAGGTAATGTTGCCGTTGCTGAGGGGGCCATCCTGGCCGGTTGTCATGCCTATTTCGGTTATCCGATTACACCTCAAAATGAGCTGCTCGAACAATTAGCCAGACGTCTGCCTGAATTGGGAAGGGTGTTCGTTCAGACTGAGAGCGAGCTAGCCGCCATTAATATGGTTTTAGGCGCCGGGGCGGCCGGTTGCAGAACAATGACTTCTACCTCCGGTCCCGGTTTCAGCTTGCAGCAGGAAGGTATTTCCTATATGGCCGGTGCTGAAATTCCTGCCGTCATTGTAAATGTAATGCGCGGCGGCCCCGGTCTCGGGAACATCGGCCCCGAGCAGAGCGACTACAACCAGATGGTGAAGGGCGGCGGGCACGGGAACTACCACAACATCGTGTACGCCCCGGCGTTCGTGCAGGAGATGTGCGATCTCACGGTCAAGGCGTTCGACGCGGCGGACCGTTACAGGAACCCGGTGATCATCCTCACCGACGGGTTCACCGGCCAGATGATGGAACCGGTGGATTTCCCCACCAAGGCGTT
>DEUU01000468.1:0-266 GCA_002362735.1 Dehalococcoidia bacterium UBA3254 | reverse complement strand
TACAAGTTGATTAATTTAGCGCCGGCTTCGGCTCAGGAGGCGATGGACTTTACGATGCTCGCCTTTGAGCTGGCGGATAAATATCGTAATCCGGTCATTGTCCTGACCGACGGTTTCCTGGGCTTGGCGATGGAGCCGGTGGTCATGCGCGAACCGGTCAAGAATCTGCCGGCCAAACCATGGGCAATCACCGGAGCGGCCGGCCGCCCGAAAAATATTATCAATTCTTTTGAAATGGACCCAGCCAACGCTCCTCCCCGCATCAA
>DEUU01000066.1 GCA_002362735.1 Dehalococcoidia bacterium UBA3254 | reverse complement strand
TTTACTACGAGGTGGAGGGGGAGGGACCGGCGGTGGTTCTACATCATGGTTTATCCGGAAGCCTTGAGGACTGGAAATCATTTGGTTACGTTGATGCATTAAGAAACGACTATACAATCATTCTGATGGATGCTCGTGGACATGGAAAGAGTGATAAGCCACATGAACCGGCGGCATATACTATGTATGAAAGGGCTGGGGATGTAACCGCCGTCCTCGATGATCTTGGTATAGAAAAATGTAATTTCTTCGGGTATTCATATGGGGGAAGGGTGGCTTTTGAACTTGGTAAATGTACACCGAGCAGAGTTAATTCACTGATCATTGGAGGTTGTGGAGCCGGAAGTCCGCCAACTCAATGGTATGAAGGAATGATTGGACAATTCCAGAAAGGTTCAAAATTTATTATTGAATCTTTCGAAAAGGCAGGGCCGTTGAACCCGGGTATAAAAGCTCGCTTGATGGCAAATGATACGGATGCATTTATCGCCATTCTGAAACAACCATGGGTTGACCTGAGCATTGAACTAATAAACATGAAAATGCCATGCCTTCTGTTTGGTGGTGAAGCTGATTTTGCGTTACAAGGAGTTATTGCATCCAGTAAGGTTTTTCCCCATGCCAAATTAGTTTCTTTTCCAAACCTTGACCACATTCAAGCAAATGCCAGGGTAGACCTTGTAATACCCATGCTAAAAGAGTTTCTGGCACAGGTGAGTAAGGCATAGTTGGTTCATATACTTAGTGGAGATAAACGAATGACCGTCGAAGAGAACAAAGCTTTCGTACGTCATATATACGATTTGTTGAACAGAAGAGAAATGGAAGCTTATTTTAACCTTTTTGCCCCTGGATTAATTTTCCATAACTACAACGGTGATTTTAACCGGGAACAAACTAAGCAAATTGACACTGATTGGTATAATGCCTTTCCTGACCTTCATAACTTCATCGAGGAAATGGTCGCTGAGGGAGAAAAGGTAGTGTTAAGAGTAAATTATCAGGGTACTCATCTAGGCAAGGGTTATGATTGGACTCCGACCGGTAAAAAGATAAATATCACTAATGCCAATACTATCAAGATCGTTAACGGCAAGATAACAGAAATTGTGAATAACTGTGACATTCGTTTATTCAAGCAGTTGAATATCAATCCATAGAGTGAGTATTGGAATGTCAGTCGAAGAGGTTAACCATTATTATCAGTCAAATATTAATGTTGAAGACTAAATCGAAGTCCTTGGTGGTACTACATACTGTTACCTCAGCTCCAGCAAATTATAAATAGCCTCAAAAATTGGTAAGATTCTTTTCACTGGCTAAAAATCAGCTTCAAATTTTAGTTCGAATCCCCTTTGGTCAATATTTCATATTTTGCTGTCGTAGTACGATGTATGGAGCTAAATGTAATATTTACTCTTAATGTTGCGTAGCCAACATGTGCTTGATATGAGTCAGTAGTCTGCCAGCCGTCGATCGAATTGGTATCCCATGTGAATGGCGTAGTCGCATATTCATGCTCTGTACCAAGCACGTCAGTGACATTGACAAGGACTGCTCATTAGGCTAGAGTGTGCCCAACACTGCATACACGAGTCTCCCGGTTCCTGCAGGGTCTTTCTGAACAAGGGCTGTCCTGTACGGAGCATAGAGAATGTCAACATCGCATGCTACAGTAATTATCAATCCTATGGCTGGAGGGCGGACTGCCCGCAGAGAATGGCCGAAGATAAGCGCACAACTACGAAAAGTCGGCTTATCCTTTGAATTTGAATTCACTCAGAGAGCCGGCCATGCGATAGAGATAGCTACCCAAGCCATTAGCAGAGGTCGCCAGTTCCTCGTAGCTGTCGGGGGAGATGGGACTGTCAATGAGGTAGTGAATGGAATGCTACAATCCGGTAAAGCAGCCGATTTAACTCTTGGGGTTGTACCCACCGGAACCGCTCATGCTTTCTCATATTCTCTGGGTATCGGTAAGGACTATGCCGACACCTGCTTTTGCCTAGTTGGTAATAGGACAATTCAGATCGATGTTGGAGTCGTAAAGTGCTTGAGCCAAGGACACACAGTCGAACGCTATTTCGTTAACGAAGCGAGCGTAGGCCTTTCGGCCGAAATCGTGGATGCCTGGGGTTTATTACCGACTGGACCTAGCCGCAGCACGAGCCTGCCCTTGCGTAAATTCGCAGGATACATGGCTTTGGCCTCCCATCGAAATAAGGCAGTCAAGCTTCGTATGGGAAATGACGTCGAATCTATCCGCATCTGTGCAGTCTTTATAACTAATGGACAATTTTGTGCGGACAAAATGCTGATAGCTCCTCATGCCAGCCTTAATGATGGCCTTTTGGACTCTATTATTGTTGGGGACGTGTCCAAGTCTGAACTGATAAAAATACGACCTGCACTGTATAACGGTGGTCATCTTAGGCATGACAAGATTAGAGAAACGAGAACAACCGGAATCATGATTGAATCTGATAAGCCACTTCTCGTTGAAGCTGATGGAGATATCATTGGAGAGAGTCCTGTATCATTCCGGGTAATACCGTCTGCCTTAACAGTTAAGGTATAGCTATACACAGGAATTTGATATGTCCAGATTCTGCTCATATAAGGGGACTAATACTCACAGGAGATGAACAGACAGTCAGGTAACAAAAGGGCGAATTGCTAGGTTCATCAAATACTATGTTGGACGGTACCCATTATGAATCAAAATGAGATGCACGAAGCTAATAGAAAATGGTGGGACGTAAAGTCAGCCGGCTGGAAAAAACTGGATGACATGGACTGGAGTAAAGGCCTGGAACAGCCTGCCGTGGCCTTCGAAGGCGGAATGCTAGAGATGATCCATGATTTCGCTGGAGATATGGTAGGAACGGCGTAACCACAAGAGAAGGCCTCAAGCAAGAATGTTACTCAGCAGAAATTACAAAGACTGAAGTCGGATCTATCTTTAATCAGTGGGGTGGACTTCTACGCCCTTTGTGCGAGAGAGGATTCCTTTGCTATAAAGTTCAAGAAAAGAAAGAGTTTATGATTTGTCCTCCATATACACCTATAGAGAAAGACGAAGCGCTGATTGAACAAGCCGGACGATACTTTACACATTTTGCTCCAGCCACCGTTAAAGACATTTCATATTATTTCGGATGGACACAAACATATACCAAAGAGCTTATGAAGAAACTACCTCTTTCCAATATGCAGATAAATGGAAAGGACTATAATTATCTCGGTACATTGCAAAGTGATTACCCTGACATTCCTCATTGTATTTTTCTCGCTGGATTTGACCAACTTATGCTCGGTTATCAGAAATCTGAAAGTATATATCTTCCACAAGAGTATCTTCGCGGTGTTTTCAACCTCGCAGGAATTGTTATGCCTTCAATTCTCCTGAAAGGTAAGGTTGTTGGTAAATGGAAAAAGGAAAAAACGAAGTTGATAATTACGCTATTTGAAAATGTAACGCCGAAAGATAAACGTTCCATAATTCAAGCGGCGGAGTGTTCATGGAATGATATGAAACAAATAGAATGGAAGTCATGAATTCAACGGTTGTCGAAACGCAGAAAGCTGGTATTAATCACAGATGTTTAGGAGTCTCCCGAAAACGACCATAATGGACTTGAACCGGCATCAGGCTCAAATTGAAGAGGGTTTTAGGGATAGAGGAAAGAGCTCGAACCGATTTTGAAGCTGGTTTAGTCTAGTTTGATGTATGGTGGGCGGTACTGTACAATACGCAGAACCAAAACCTTCGAGTTGGCTTTCAGCTTGTAAATATTATACTGGTTTGAATCCCCGCGGCTGGATTAAGGTATCCCAAGTGTGCCCGAAAAGTGTCATCGTTTCAATCACAAAAGGAGATTACGTTTTTAAAGCCCTTAATTTGGAAGCGCCTGCTAGTACTATCCCGATTATCAATAACACGGTGATTTGAGCCGCCGGCATCTTTGTCAATACAAAGAATAGAGCCGAAGCAATCATTATGACTATTCCTAAAGCAAACATAATCGTATTCATTTTCAGCCTCCTTGGTTATCCTCGTATTGAAAGACCTCTTCTAATGTCACACTGAAAGCCTTAGCTACTCTGAAGGCTAACTCTATTGAAGGAACATACTTATTCTGCTCTAAGGCAATGATTGTCTGCCGGGTACAGCCCACACGGTTGGCCAATTCTTCCTGTGTCATCTCGTTATTATCAAAACGCAGCCTTCTTATCCGATTTGTTATTCTACCCATTGCGGTTCATCCTCGAGTAGCCAATCAGGATACCGAGAGATTGCGCCAGGGGACTGATAATTAGTGCAGAAACAAATATGAGGGTCAAGAATGCAACAGGTACCTGTCGCTCGGCATGGTAGATTTCGGTCAGCGTTATTGTCCATGCAACCAACAAGAATATTACTGCCAACCACTGAGCCCGACTGGACCTTTCAATGATGAGCCTATCGCGCTCATCAATCTGTCTTGGTTTTCGAAGAGTGATGTCGCAAAGAATCCCATAGACAAGAGGTACTCCAATTAATACGGCGTACATCACATATCTAACGTTTGGGTTTCTATCAAAGGCAGTAATATCACCTTGTGCGACCAAGACTACTATGAGAGCTACGGAAAGAACAAGTCCAATAATAAAGCTGTATAGTGCTCTTTTCTGCAGTGGAGCCATAGTCTCACCTCCGTATAGTTTACAACCCAAGTGTTTTATACATAACATATAGTATAATATTAAATACTAATTGT
>DEUU01000113.1 GCA_002362735.1 Dehalococcoidia bacterium UBA3254 | reverse complement strand
AGATTATGCCGCCGCAGCGGCGATAAATTAATGTTAAAAGGCGATCGATGCTTCGGGCCAAAGTGCGCCGCTGATCGCCGGGCTAAACCACCCGGACCGCACCAGGCGCAGAGACGCAGAATGTCTGATCGTGGCATTCAGCTCAGGGAAAAACAAAAGGCCAAGTACAGTTATGGCCTCTTCGAGAGACAGTTTAAGCGATTTTTCTCGAGTGCTGAAAAACAGTCGGGAATTACCGGTGAAAATCTGGTTGTGTTGCTAGAAAGACGTCTGGATAATGTAATATATAAATTAGGGTTCGCGGATTCCCGCTCTCAGTCGCGTCAGCTTATATTACATGGACATATTCTGGTCAACGATCACAAAGTAAACGTCCCTTCTTCTCTTGTTCATGAAGGTGACACTATTAAGTGGCGAGAAGGTAGTAAGAAGAGCGAATATTACAAGATCCTGGCCGAAAGCATTAAAGGGAAAACCGTTCCTTCCTGGTTAAGCCTGGATAGAGAAAATCTGGTTGGTCAAGTGGTCGCTATGCCGTCTTCTGACGTTATTGAAGCCAAGTTCGAACCGACCAGTGTTGTTGAATGGTATTCTAGATAGGAGGTAGCACATTGTCTCCACTATCGGTACCTCGAATTGAGTGTGTAGAAACTAGAGAAAACTTTAGTCGGTTTTCTGTGGAACCGCTGGATAAAGGAATAGGCATAACTCTGGGGAATGCCTTGCGGCGCATGTTGCTGGGATATCTTCCCGGAGCAGCTGTCACTTCAGTTAAAATTGAAGGGATTCAGCATGAATTCTCGACAATCCCGGACGTAAAAGAAGATACAATTGAGTTTTTACTAAATGTGAAGGCGATACGCCTTCGAACCAATTCCGGACGGCCGGGCAAAATGGTACTGGAAGTGTCCCGCGAAGGTGAAGTTACGGCTGCGGATATCAAGCCTGCAGACGATTTTGACGTCGTTAATCCTGAATTACACCTGGCGACTCTGGATTCGTCTGAAGCTAAACTAAACGTTGAGTTCAATATCGAGATCGGCGAGGGTTACCGCCAGGCCGATACGAATGCTAATTTGCCCATCGGGGTTATTCCGGTGGATGCCATTTTTACTCCAATCCGTAAGGTTAATTTCACGATTGAGCCGGTACATGCCGGAAGGGAAACAAGCCGCGAACGCATGTACCTGGAAGTCTGGACGGACGGTACAATCTCACCGACTGAGGCAGTCAGCCGCAGTGCTGATTTATTGGCTCAGCAATTAACGCCGTTTGTCAACTTGGCGATGGCTGCTCAGACACTCACGGAAAAGAAGACCGTTTCGTCAGCTATACCGGATGAAAAATATAATATTTCGGTAGAAGAATTGGACCTGTCGGTACGGACCATGAACAGCTTGCGCAGGGGAGGCATTACTACCGTCGGCGAGCTGGTTTCCAAGGGAGAAAAGGAACTGCTTTCTCTTCGTAATTTCGGGCAGAAGTCTCGCCAGGAAGTAGAAGAGCGCCTCAGGTCCCTGGGTTTATCTCTGGCGACAGACGGCAAGGAAAAAATTGAAGGCGAACTGGAACCTGAAGTCGGAGCCGAATCTGATGAAGATGTTGAAGATGAAGGTGAACAGAACAGTTAACAGGTAATATTCTAAATTAACTGAGGAAGATTAAAATGAGACATGGTGTTGTAGCAGGAAGATTTGACAGACCGATCGGTTTCCGGCAGATGATGTTCCGGAACCTGGTAACTGAAATATTGGATCATGAAAAGATTAAAACCACAGAGCCCAAGGCAAAAGCTGTACGCGGGATGGCAGAAAAAATGATCACTCTGGCGAAAGCTGGAGACCTGCATTCTCGTCGGCAAGCTCTATCATATATCATGGACAAGAGAGTGACGGATAAACTTTTCAAGGAATTGGGCCCCCGATATGCCGAACGTCATGGGGGTTATACCCGTATCGTAAAACTGGGCATGAGAATGGGTGATGGGGCATCAATGGTTCAGATAGAATTAGTGAAATAGGGAAAAATATTCCAGATTTCGTATTAAAAAGAAAAATAGTCCTGGTATTGGAATATGACGGCACCAGCTACAGTGGTTTTCAATTTCAGGAGAATGGGCCGACAGTTCAGGGTGAGTTAGAAAAGGCATTATTTCACCTTACTGGAGAAAAATTAAGGATAATGGGTGCCAGCCGGACGGATACCGGAGTCCACGCCAGGGGGCAGGTAATAAGTTTTCGGACTGGCTCGAGTCTTAATACTGAAGTTTTTATTAATGGATTAAATTATTATTTACCGCAGGATATCGCGGTTAAAGAATCTTACAAAGTAAATAATGGTTTTAGTGTACAGCGGGATGCCGTTAGTCGGGAGTACCGCTATTTGATATTCAATGATCTGTCGCGTTCCCCATTAAAACGGGGTTATACCTATGCCGTGTACAGAAAATTGAATGTCGATGCGATGAATCAGGCAGTGCAGACTCTCATCGGTGAGCATGACCTGTCCTCATTCATTACAAAATTTAATCAATCAAGCGTTAAAAGTACAATTAAAACAGTTCATCAGTCCCGGGTGGAGAGGAAAGGCGACCTGATTATTTTCGATATAAAGGCAAATTCTTTTCTTCCTCACCAGGTCCGAAACACAGTCGGTGAGCTAATCCAGGTAGGGTTAGGCAAGATCGACGGCGATGATTTTAAAACTATAATGGAGGCAAGAAAACCAGGGTTGGCAGGACCTACGGTACCTGCGCAGGGATTATTTTTAATGCGTGTAAATTATCCCCGACCTCTAGGAGAGTATGATGAAAACCTATAGTGTAAAGCCAATTGATATCAAAAGAGAGACTCATGTCGTAGATGCCGCGGACAAGATATTAGGCCATGTCGCTACCGAGATAGCCACCCTGTTAATGGGGAAGAACAAAGCGATGTTTTCTCGAAATGCGGATGTTGGTGATTGCGTCACGGTAATCAATGCGCAAAAGGTCCGTGTAACAGGTAAAAAACCGCAGCAGAAAATTTATTACTGGCATTCCAATTATCCAGGTGGATTCAAGAGCATTTCTTATGAAAAACTAATGGTAGAACACCCGGAGAGAATTATCTCGTTTGCCGTTGATGGAATGTTGCCGCATAATCATCTCCATGATAAGATGATGAAGAGATTGAAGGTCTTCGCTGGATCAGAGCAGACTGAAGCCAGGC
This sequence comes from Dehalococcoidia bacterium UBA3254, assembly GCA_002362735.1. The sequence continues at coordinate 290 of DEUU01000113.1, read as the reverse complement.
TCAAGAAACCGGTTTCAGTTGAAACCAAGACCCGGAAACGAGCTGAAATCAGGAAAATTGCGGTCAAAGTAGAACCCAAGGTTAAGAAGGAAGCCAAGAGATAACGGACATAATTTAGCAGATTTGAGATTTAGCAAAAATAAGAGGAAAAATTAAGTGGAAAAACAAGCTTATTCATATGGTACCGGTAGAAGAAAAACTTCCGTTGCAAGAGTCAAAATAGCCCCGGGAAATGGAGCCATCATCGTTAATGGCGTCCCCTACGAGGAATTATATTCCAGACTGGAGTT